>JAJZOA010000358.1 GCA_021852225.1 Planctomycetota bacterium | reverse complement strand
CGCCGGAACGCGCGCCGAAGCTGGTAACGCTGAACACCCGGTGGCTGATGCGCGGCAGGTCCCGCCGCGCCATACGATGGATGGACTGTTCCATCGGCTTAACCCAGCTGGGAACGGCCCCCAATGCTGGAACAGACGCAAGACCGGCAAGCAGAAGAACGGATAGCCGCATCCGGGTCATATAGCCTTCCATCAGAAATTCCTTTCGGCAGAATGGAACATGAATAACAGTCTGGATAACCCGCATTTCACCGCTCCAGCCAATTCAAGCAACCCGAATCTGCGGACGCGCCGGTAAAATCTGCGTATGGTCTGCGCCGGCAATCGGCGGAATTTGCCGACCGCGTTTCTTTTCATTTGCGCAGCTTCGTGGTGGTCTGGTTCACCAGCAATTTTTCCGCGGGAAGCGGATTCCACCCATCGCTTCCGGCCAGCACATGGCGCACGGAAAAGCCTTGGGCGGCCTGCGGCTTTAATTGGCCTATCCAGCCTGGAATTGGCCCGATCCCTTTGCCGGTATCGGCATATTCAATAAAACGGGCGGTTTCAGGATTTTTTTTGTCGTTCCAGTGTTGCCAGCGGGTTTTGTTGATTGCGGCTGGCATGCGGCAATGCAGCCAGGCGACGGCGGCATACGGTCCCCAGGGCCTTCCCAGCCAGGTATGGCCCTTGCCCGCAAGCGACTGCACCACGCAGTGCCAGAAAACAAAACCAAATGGTGCATTTTGCGGTGTGCGCGCCGCGGTGATGCAGCCATAACCCAGCGACGTGATTCGACAATGATTAAAAAATGCCGTCGCATTGCCAAAAATAAAATCCACCGCGCCCAGAATGTGACACCGGTCAAAATACTGGCGGTTTTTGTTGAGTAGAATTGTGTCCTGCCAGCCCAGAAAGCGGCACCGGTAAAAAATAGCTTTATCGCCATCCACGCGAATCGCCAGTGCCTGACCGTTGTAGCCATTGCCGGAAAGGCCGGCATCGTTGGCGAACGTCAAATTCGCCGCAGAAAAATTGTTGGCCCTCACCCACACACTTGCGGTGTGGAAGGTGCCCAATTCCTTCCCATCTGGACCTTTGTCGTGCGCAATAAGCGAATATACCAGCAGCGTATCACGCGCGTTTGTTCCCAGCAGGGTAATGGGCGGCAGGTGCCGCGGAATTATCAGATGTTCATGATAAATGCCCGGTCGGATCATGATCGTCACCGGCGCATCGCTGTTTTTTGGAATCGCAGCTATCGCAGCGGAAACCGTGGTAAACCGCCCCTTCTGGCCATGCGGAGCAACGATAAGAACCGTCGGCGGCGCGGCGGTCAGGGATGGCAGGCTGGCAGGTGAAAAGGCTGCGCCACCAGACAACAATAATCCCAGGGAAATCAGCCATTTCATTCGCACACTCCTGTCACCGGAATCAACATAATATCAGTTGCGTGATGATTGCCCCACCATTCCCAAGCCATCCTGCAAACGCCGCCGGTGTTGCGGCGTCAGATTCCGGAATCCGTTCGCCGCCCGCACCACAACCTCCGGCGTTCCGCACGCCGATTGGGACATTGCCGTTTTGATGGCCTCGCGGTAAACACCAAATGACGACGTGCGGAACACCGGGGCGTCCACCGCGCCAAAGAATTACCATTTCGTACCGCCAGGCTTTGAAATTTCCAGCCGCGGTACCATGCAGATGTCGTATGGGGGAATATTCGGCGTAACGCCCGCCACGACCGGGCCCGCATGACTGCCGCCGTAACCCGTTAATTCGGTGGCCTGGAAACTCAAACCGTTCTGTCCGACCATGGCCGCGGTGCTGTCGTAGCAGAAAATATTGTCGGAATTCTGGCCGACATAAGGATTGTCCGACCAGGCGACGTGGCCATCGCCGAAGCCCACATTCTGTCCATCTCCATTATGATTGGGTGTATTATAAATATAGGGTCCATAAGTGTTTCCGCCGGGTAAGGCGTTGGTGATCCTTTGGGCGGATGTGCCAGCGCCATTGCCACCTTCCGGAACCGGCGCAATATCACTGACCAACGGAACATCCGCACCATCTTTGCTGCTCCACCACGCACCCGGTTCACCATTTGCCTGCCAGGGATAGGCGATGGAATAGCTTTCTCCTTGGCCATTGCCACCCACCGCGGACTGACTGGTGGACATGAAACTGAAGCAAACATAAGTATTCGGCAGGCCGTTACCTGAAGTCAGGCCATATTCCAGCGATGGACCGATTGCGAATGGATCTGACGGACAGATGAAACTCTTGGGACTCATCGCGCCGGTCAGCACCAGCATCCACATGCACTGCAGCGGATCGGCAACAGGATTGGCCGTCGCTGCGGAAGCGTAATACGCCTGTACTGTGGAAAGCCCGCTTTTGCCGGGCGTGGTAAGTCCCACGCCGGCGACTCCGGTAGGAGCGTTATAAAATGTACCGGCGGAATTTCCTGGTGTGGTCGGAAAAACCGAATGATTGCTTTGCGCGTAAATGACCATGGACTGAACCAGACTGCGCACATTCGAAGAGCAGACCGCCCGATTCGCGTCTTCCTTGGCTTGCGCCAGTGCCGGCAGCAGAATCGCGATCAGCAATGCGATGATGGAAATGACCACAAGAAGCTCAATTAGTGTAAAACCGCGCCCAACCGTTCCGGAATGCTTGTGTCTGTTGACCATGATAACTGTCTCCATAAAAACACCGGCGGCGGACCACACGTCCCGGCCGAAAAATTCACCACCGTCTCATGAACCGAACCCAAATCAGCTCAGGCAGCCGCAATAGATGCGCAAGGTTCGGACAATCAATTATTTCAGTTCGCCAAACCCGCCATTGCCTGCGATTATCTGGCTGCGGGTGCGTCCGTACTTTTCAAAAGACGTCGGCAGAAATGCCCGCGTCAAATGTGCTGGTCAGAACTTTTGTTCGCCAGAATTTAATATGACAGACGTCTGCGGCCGTCCTCGGCCGAATGACTGGCAAGTTCAAACAATGTTCAAACCAGCCAGACCGGATACCGATAGCCGGAAAACTGAAGCTGGCGGACCTTTGATACAGTCGATCAGAAAAAGCACCAGCGTCACGGAATAATTCTAACACAAAAAAATACATTGTCAAGCCGCAAATAAAAATATTGTTGGAATTATTCAATTAACATGCGCTGTCATTATGCGCATATTTTTGATTCGTACCAAATTTGCCAATTTGGATATGTTTTAAAGACAAATTATTAGAAGTATTCGAAAAACAATCGATTTCGTCGAAAAATTAGGCATAAATGATTCCGAACGGCCGATTTTACGGTAGTCCTATAATCTGCTTTCGTCTTCTAAATTCGCGCGACAAATTCACGATTTACTCAAAAATTGGTTGTAATTTGGCCTATCATAATCTAGAATGGAAGTAACTTTTTAGCGCACAGGTGCGCAACACTTGATGGCTGAATGGCAGCCGTGATCATGTCGGAGATTTCATGAGCACAATCTTTTCAAGGCATGCCGCAGGGATCGATTCGGGTGCCCCGATTAAGCCGGCCGAATTACACGATTTGGTTCACCAGACCCTCGCCCGGCAGCCCGCCACGGACATGCATACCCATCTGTATGCGCCCGCATTCGGCACTCCGGTGACAAATCGAACGGGGAAAACAGATCCGGATGGCCTTCTGCTGTGGGGCATTGAGGAACTTGTAACCTACCATTATCTGGTGGCGGAAGTTTACCGCATTGTGCCGGCTACCAGGCTGCCTTATGACCAATTCTGGCGCTGGCCAAAATCGCGACAGGCAGACTACATATGGAAGCACCTATTTGTTGAAAATACGCCGGTCAGTGAGGCCTGCCGCGGCGTATTGACGACTCTTTCGCGGCTGGGACTGGACCCGAATGAAAAAACGCTCGACAACTACCGCGCGTTTTTTGCCGCACAGGAACCGGGTCAATACATAGACAAAGTCATGTCCCTGGCGAATGTTTCTAGTATCACCATGACCAATTCCGTGTTTGATGACAACGAACGCTCCCGCTGGCTGGCGAATCCGAAAATTGCAGCCGATCCGCGATTTCGCGCCGTGTTACGGATCGATCTTCTGCTGCGAAATTTTCCGCAGGCGGCCGCCAAACTCGCCGAATGGGGTTATGCCGTGGAATCAGAACCGACGCCCGCGACTGTGGATGAGGTCAAGCGATTCCTTTCCGACTGGCTGGATCTTCAGCAGGCAATTTATCTGGCATTGAGTCTGCCCCCGGATTTTCGTTATCCGGCCAATCCGGCCGACTCTGTCGGTCAGGCCGGTCAGTCTATTTTGGAAAAGGCTGTTTTACCCGTCTGTGCTCAGCGGAATATTCCATTTGCCATGATGATCGGTTCCAACCTGCGGACCCAGCCGGCGTTACGCGACGCCGGCGATACCTGTGGCCTGGCTGATATACCAAGCGTGGCCCGGCTATGCAGGGATTTTCCCGCCAACAAGTTCCTGGTGACCCTTCTTTCGCGGGAAAATCAGCACGAGCTTTGCGTCATAGCCCGCAAGTTTTCCAATCTTATGCCGTTTGGCTGCTGGTGGTTTCTGAACAACCCAAGCCTGATCACGGAAATGACACGGATGCGGTTTGAGCTGCTGGGCACATCCTTCATTCCCCAGCATTCCGATGCGCGGATTCTGGACCAGTTGATCTATAAATGGGATCACAGCCGTCAGGTCATCGCCACTGTTCTGGAGGAAATGTATCAGCGTATTTTGCGCACCGGCCGCACGATTACCGCGGCCGACATCGCGCGCGATGCGGAGAAATTGCTGGCGGGCAATTTTCAGTCGTTTCTGGCCCAATAACAGGTCGCGTTCGAACCAGACCTATCCGTCGGCTGGCGCTCAGGCCGCATTGGGTTGCGAAGCGGGACTTCCGATCCCCAGCAAATTGGATTCGGGCCGGTACGGCCGGGTTGTGGCAATAAACCGCTCCGCGGCTTGCGCATCCATCGGTTTGGCCAGAAAATATCCTTCGTAAAAATCACAGCCAATCTCACGACAAAGTTGCGCCAATTCGGCCGTTTCCACACCTTCGGCAATGACGCCCACATTCAGCGAATGCGCCAGAACCGTAATTGCCCGCACAATGGATCTGCTGACCGAATCGTCGTGCATGGACCCCACGAAACTGCGGTCAATTTTAAGTGCATGCACCGGCATCCGATGCAGGTAGCTAAGCGATGAATAGCCGGTTCCAAAATCATCTACATCAATCAGCACGCCCATTGAATTCAGCCGCAGAAGTGTCTGCATGGTGGCGTGAGCGTCGCGCATGGCGACAGTTTCAGTTATTTCCAGACGCAAGGCCCGCGGCGGAATTTCCGCATCGGAAAGAATGCGGGTTATTTCCTCGGTAAACGTGGGCAGTGCAAACTGTTTGCTGGCCATGTTCACGCTTACCGGAAGGGCGGAATGCTGCCGATGCGCTTCCACCCAAGCCTTCAACTGGTGGCAGGCCCGCCGCAGAACCCAGCGGCCCAGTCGGACAATAAGATCAGATTCTTCCGCTGCCGGAATAAATGCGTCCGGTGCCAGAAGGCCGCGCGTCGGATGCTGCCAGCGAACCAGCGCTTCCATACAGGCGAGCGATCCATCTGCGGCAATCACAGGCTGGTAATGCAGAACAAGCTGGTCCTTTTCAATCGCCTGGCGCAGTTCCGTTTCGGTTCGCCATTGCAACATGGCGCGGTCGTGCATGTCGGGGTCAAAAATGCGGGTGCAGTTTCGCCCGCCCCCTTTGGCCTGGTAAAGTGCCGTGTCCGCGTCGCGCAGAATCTCCGTGACACTGCCATAACTTTCCTCGGCCACCGCGATTCCGATGCTTACCCCCGTGCAGATTTCATGTTCATCTATGACGAATGGCTCACTTAATGCGGTGTGAAGGCGATCCGCCACATGCAGCACATCGGAATCATGATGCACGTTCTGCACCAGAAGCACGAATTCATCGCCGCCGATGCGCGCCACATCGTCGCGGCACGAACGGGCCAGCGTATCGCCGCTGCGGACAAATCCGGAAAGACGGCGCGCGATTTCCACCAGGAATTTGTCTCCTACCAGATGCCCCAGGCTGTCATTGATGACCTTAAACCGGTCCAGGTCCATAAACATCACGGCAAAGCGCTGCGTCGAATCGCGCTTCAGTCGGCACAGTGCATCACCGATTCGGTCCGACAGCTTTACTCGGTTCGCCAGTCCGGTCAGGGCATCGTGCATCGCTTCAAAGCGAAGCTGGTCTTCAGCCATTTTGCGTTCGGTAATGTCCGTGAACGAGCCTGCGGCGCGCACGGCGCGTCCGGCCTGGTCGCGCTGGGCGACACCACGAATCAGCATCCACCGGTATTGTCCATCCCGATGCAGCACCCGGCATTCGGCGCGAAACTGGTCCGAGGTGCCGGAAAAGTGATCGGAGCGGAGTTTTTCCGTCCCGTCCCGGTCGTCCGGATGAACCCGGCCAATCCATTCGGATGGTGAATCCGTTATTTCAGCCTCGGCAAAACCGAACATCGCTTTCCACCGGGTGGAATAATAAATGCGATCCGCGATCAGATCCCAATCCCACAGGCCGTCATTGGCACCGGTTTCCGCAAGGCGATAGCGGTCCTCGGCCGCACGATGCTGCTGAATCTCCTGCATCAGTTTCTGGTTGGTCGTTTCCAGTTGTTGAGTCTGTTCATCGACCATACCCTTTAACTGATTGAGTTTCAGATGGGCATGCCGCGCCAGGTGCCATTTTTTGGAAAGAGCCGAAGCCAACTGACAGACTTCAATCGTGTCATAAGGCTTTTTGAGAATCAGCAGCCGATCCGCCGATCCGAAGCGGGCGTTTATTTCCTCCCAGGAATAATCACTGTAGGCGGTGCAGATCACCATCTGAATTTCGCTGTCCACCTGCCATATTTTCTCAATGGTTTCCAGGCCGTCCCAGCCCGGTGGCATGCGCATATCCACAAACGCCAGGGCATAGCGCTGACCGTTCTGCATCGATTTCACCACCATTTCCAGCGCTTCCTGGCCCTGAAAAGCCGAATCCATGTCGTAGGTTTCGCGGACGGCCTTGGGTTTGGCGTCGCCAAACAGTGCGCTTTCCATCGCGTCGAGTCCATCCGGATTCTCAGGCGGAGTCAGGATTTTCCGGAAATCATCGTGTATGGCGCGGTTGTCATCCACGATCAGAATGCGTTGATTCATCTGCTGGTTCATGCGGCCCTCCAGGTCTGGTCCGTCTGTGCCGCCACCGCAAGCGGTATATCAAGAATAAACATGGCACCCATGCCCAGCCCTTCGCTCCGGGCGGTCAGTGACCCACCCATTTGTTTTGCCGCCAGCGCGGAAGTATGCAGGCCGAAGCCGTGGCCGTCCGTTCGCGTGGTAAAACCATGCGAAAAAATGCGCGTTAAATTTTCTGTGGCAATGCCCGTGCCGGTGTCCCGGACCTCAAAAATAAGCCGCGACGGGTCCGCGGTCAGCGCACCGGCCCGCAGTGTCAGTACCCGTTCCCCCGCGCAGCAGCGCATCGCATGTTTGGCGTTGCTGATCAGATTCACCAGA
>JAJZOA010000110.1 GCA_021852225.1 Planctomycetota bacterium | reverse complement strand
CCGGCGCGCCAGCCTCGGCATATATCAACGACGCCAATTATCTGGTGCCTCCGGACGGACTGATTGCCGGGGAAAATACCAATACGGATAACGGCTCCATTCCCAATTTTATCAACAATATGACCGGCATCCGATACCGCCACGGCTCAACGGTAAAGGGTATGGGGTTGGCCAACTGCCTGTTTTTTGACGGTCACGTGTCCGCGGTTCCGGAAAATTCCAACGTTCCGGGGGCTGCCCCCGCGGCCGCCGGGGCCACTGGTGCCGTGGGCCTTAAAATCCGCAACATTATCAACCCGCAATTGCCCACAGGGCAACCGGAGTTTTAATAAGCCAGAGGCTTTTCCCCCGCCTGCGACGGGGCAAGCATCTGATTGCCATTGACCCACCGGCGTGAAAGTCACGCCACTTGTGTGCCCGGCCAGCGTAATAAATCGGCCTTTCACGGTATGGATGTCGTGACATATGTAATGCTATCAAACAATCAATGTGATTGTTTCAGGTCGTATCTGTTTGTTTTTTCTGGAGGCATCTCATGAAAAGTTCTTTCTCAAAACGGTCGGCAATTGTTCTTGCGTGCGGGACGGCGGGCATGATACTTTCTGCTGGCGTGGCGTCGGCTGCAACCGTCAGCCTGATGAACGGCACCACCACCACGCCCACGAACAGTTCGGGCAATTACGGCACAACCTGGACCGCGCCGGTCGTTACAACCGGTGCCGGGGACAGTGTGTATGGACATGATGGCTACCTGATGTATGCCACAACTCCGACGGGTACCGCTTCAGGTTCCTACGACTACAACGGTGATACCCATTATACATCGGCACTTGACCCGATGACGCTCAATGGCGTCGTCGGTGCGCCAAATGGCGGGGTCACCACCACGTTGCTCAAAACACCGACCTATCTGTCGCTTTCAGACTCGGCCATGAACAGCCAGTGGGATTCAGGCTACGGCTACGGCGCCATTTACGCCCGTGACGGCTCCGTCAGCAACACCGTTGAACTTGGCGTGGCTTACGGCCCGACACCGACGGCCTACAACACGCCGGAACCTCTGGTCACCATGACCGTCGGAGCTGGCGCGCCCAAAAACCTTTATATTGGTGTGCTGGAAGACCAGTATCTGGACAGCCCGTCGCAAGTCACCATTTCCGATAGCAACGGTGGATCGGCGACCGCGAACCCGGAAATATATTTTCCCACAACGCTTTCAGGCGGACAGAACACCTGGTACTTCTTCAATGTGGCCGGTGCTCAGGCCGGAGATGTGCTGACTCTTTCCGTCGCGCAGTACAACACCGGTGCCAGTTATGCCGACCACGGCACCGTATCCGGATTGACATTTGATTCCACAAATCCCCTTGCCACGACTCCCGAACCGGCCACACTTGGCCTTTTTGCAATCGGCGGAATGTCGCTCATGCTGCTTCGCCGCAAGCTGGCGCGGTGATGCTCGTGGTGACCTGTCGTTTGTCGGTTTAACGCAACTTGTGCCGGGGGAGTCGCGATTGCACGCATGATCGCGACTCCTCTGTTTTTGTTTCGGACATGTGAGGCGAGTTTCACGCGACCATCGGCAATGCCGCCGCATATCCGGCCCAAAGATTGAAATAACGCCCGCGACGCGCAACACGAGCACACTGTCTGATGGACGGGGAAATCCAATACATCAGAATTGCAGACGGGTACAGCGGCCAATGTGGCCGCCGAGTTTCATGGCATGCCTGTGAAAAAAAGGAGGTGTACATGCCGGATAAGGTCGCCTGTTGAGTTGTTTTATTAATCTTTCCAGTTAGGAGAATCATTATGTTTTTGGTTAAGACAATTTCTGTTTGCGCAGCGATATGTGCAGTTGCCTTTGGCGCCCAGATGACCCGCGCCACCAATATCATCAATAATCCTGGTTTTGAAACCGCTCCCACGTCGCCCCCCACTGCCAATGACTGGCAATACGCCCCGGGCGCGTCCCAAGACAATACCAACCCATACAGCGGATCATTCGAAGCCGATCTGAATAACACCGTTGAGGCTTCCAACGCAAACGTATTTCAGCAGACCGCGTTCGGTTCCGTCACCCAGGGCACGCAATATACGCTTAGCTTTTACAGTGAATTTCAGGGTGCTAATGGAGGTATTGCGCAGGCTCAGTTTGAATTCATGAACTCTACTGGAGGCATCCTTCCAGGCTCGCCTTCCTTTATTAACCTGCCGACAACCACGTCGAATTTTGGCACCGCGGCCGGCTATCAGCTCACCAGTCAGAATTTTACGGCTCCCACGGGCGCATCGGCCGTGTTTCTATCGTTTAACGCGATCACCGGTGCCACCACCGGGTCGGTCTCTCACGCGTATATAGATAATGTCAGTCTCTCCCCGCAAGCTCCGACCCCGGAACCTGCTTCTTTGGGTATCCTGGCAATTGGCGCGGCATCCTTGCTGGTCTTACGTCGTCGCCGACTGGCCTGAACTCAGCGGCACCGGCGTGTTTACGCGTCAATTTTCCCGCTTGGCACAGGGCTGATAGCTTACAACGCCGCTTCCTGCGGTCACGGGCACTGCAATCCAGCATTGCCCGCGGACTGTCGGCGAACTGCGGATGATAACTGGATCAGACCGCACAATGCGGTCTGATCCTTTTTTCTTAGCTATTCCGGCGAACATGCTTTGCATTGGCGCTGGGCCGCTATCACCTCTATATTATTTTCGCAGAAAATCCGCTTTTATCATGAACCTGAAGATCCGCAGACTTGACCATAGGCGCTAATTTTGGCGGGATGCCGATTGTAGTTTAATAACAGGTCCACAACGATACCCACAGATGCGTAGACCGGAATTCTGCGATCAATTTTCCAAATCCCGATGGTGATTGGTTAACCCGCTTATATGGCATATTTATTGGAGTTGGCTCGTGCAACAGAATCGTCATCTTGGCTCACTTTTTCCCATCGCACTGCTGGCCGTGGTATCTGCCTCCAGAATTGCGCTGGCGTCAGACGTTCCGATCATCAGCGCACCAACCGGCCTGCAATGGAATCCGACTTTTAACGATACGTTTACAACTACATCGGCCCTGAATGGCTGGACATACGATCTGGGCAACAATGGCGGTTGGGGAAATGGTGAATCGGAGACTTATACCAATTCATCGCAAAACGTTTACGTTTCAGGCGGCAATCTGAACATTCAGGCAATCGGAACAGCCGGCAGCAATGGTACTTCCTACACTTCCGGGCGCATTACCACGCAGAACCTGTTCAGCCAGACTTATGGTCTTTTTGAATTCCGCGCCCAGTTGCCAGCCGGTGCCGGGCTTTGGCCCGCCATCTGGATGATGCCCGCCAATTCGACCTATGGCGCGTGGCCGCAGTCCGGTGAAATGGATGTAATGGAATCCCAAGGCAGCGCCACCGATCAGGTACAGGGAAGCCTGCATTCCGGCTCAAACTCCGGCTATGTGAACACCCAGACGCAGGTGTATTCGCTCCCCTCCGGGCAGACCACCACGGCATGGCACACCTATGATCTTCAATGGAATCCGACACCGAATCCATCCATTCCAGGAACGGAACAGTTGCAGATGAACTGGTATGTGGATGGTCAATTGTATGAAACGCAAACCGGCGGCTGGACGATACCATCGTCTGCCGCAGCGGGCAATACAAATGCCCCGTTTGATCAACCTTTTTATATCATTATGAATCTGGCTGTGGGCGGCAGCTACACCGGATACCAGACTCCCGGCCCCGGCGCTTATGATATGAAAATAAATTATGTCCGCGCTTATCAGGCCGCGCTACCGACCGTCAGCAACGCTTCTGCGCAAGATAATGTCAATAATTTGTATACCGTTAACAGCAACCTGAATGGGGCCGACGGCGGCACCGGGTTTGGCCAATGGCACGTTCAATATGTTTATACCGGCCCGACCGGTGGCGGCGGTGGTGGAGCTGGATTCATCAGCCCGGTAAATTCCGGCATTGGAGCGGCCACACCCGCCTTTGATATTTATGTCTATCCCGGCTCCGCCGGGGATACCGGACTGAATTCAAACATCACCACCGCCACGCGGTATTTCGGGCATAATCTGGCTCCCGGCCAGACCTTCACCACAGATTTCAATCTGAACAAGGGGCAAACCGCGCCAGGCAATCTGACGCCCGCCACTCCTGCTACTGCCGATTCCAATCTGGGATGGCGCCTCCTGGATGCCGCGGGAAAGACGCTGTTTGCCATGACCACGTTTGGCGGTGGAAAATACTGGTCAACGGATATCCATGGATCCGTCCAGCGCACCGCGATTCTTTATAATTACCGGATGGATGACATTTTTACATTGAAACTGCTTGACGGTGCGGGCGACTACACCCTTGGTGTGACCGGAAATACGGCTACGGGCCAGTCAGTCATTTTTTCCGGCCAAATTGACATGTCCACTGGCGGTCCGGCGCAAGTACAATATTTCAACAATAATGGCGGCAATGGCAGTGATGTACAATGGAGCCAAATGTCCATTACCGGCACACCCACTCCTGAGCCTGGCACGGCCGCCCTTCTGCTGTCGGCCGGTTCACTGCTGCTGCTGACGCCGCGCATCAGAGGTTCAATGACTGTGCGAGCCTGACGCTGCCACAGCAAATGGGGCGACTTATCGCAAACGTTGCACGCATTGGCCTCTGCCGCAGCGCATTTTGAAATTGAAATGGTCAGGTCACAATATTGATCGTACGCCTGTTTGCAATCCTGCGGCTTGCGCATTGACAGTTTGCCATCCTCTGGTAGGTTTGTTCGCTCGCCGCGCATATAAACGTGTCGCTGGCTGGCGATTTTTATCAGGGGTATTCTTAATGGCTAAATCCAGAATGGTAAAATCCCGGACGGCTGAACTCGTGGCAATTCCCAATCGCCCGTCCAAGGCATCAGCAAAGGTATTTCTGGGGTTGGATATCGGCACATCGGGCACCAAAGCCCTGCTGCTGGCCGAAAGCGGGACGGTTTTTGCCGCCGAATCTCCACATGAACTTCTTACGCCCAAACCCGGATGGACCGAACAAGACCCGGAAAACTGGTGGGTCGCCGCCTTGGCCGCCACCAGAAAAGTGCTGAAAAAGGCGGGCCTGAAGCCATCAGAAATTTCCGCCATCGGCCTTTCCGGACAGATGCACGGAAGCGTGTTTCTGGGTGAAGGGGTCAAACCATTGCGGCCCGCGCTTCTCTGGAACGACCAGCGCACCGGCCAGGAGTGCCGACAAATTACCGAAAAGGCGGGCGGTCGCGACAACCTGATAGAAATGGTGGCCAATCCGGCCCTGACCGGCTTTACTGCGCCCAAAATTCTCTGGTTCATGCGGAATGAACCGGCAAAATTCGCCAAATGCCGCCACATACTTTTGCCTAAAGATTACATCCGCTATCGGCTGACAGGCGAATATATGTCGGAGGTTTCAGACGCATCCGGCACACTTCTGTTAAATGTGCGCCAGCGCTGCTGGCATGACGACCTTATAAGCAAACTTGGCATTGATCGAACGTTGCTGCCGCCGGTGGTGGAGTCACAGGAAATAACCGGCCATATCACACGGATGGTAGCCCGGCAAACCGGTCTGCCCGAGGGTATTCCCGTGGTGGGCGGTGCCGGCGATCAGGCCGCCGGTGCGGTCGGTACCGGTGTGGTGGCGCCGGGGCTGGTTTCGGCCGCCATGGGCACCAGCGGAGTTATTTTTGCGGCCGCCGAATCACCGCGGGTAGATCCGCTGGGGCGTGTGCATACGATGTGCCATGCCATTCCCAATACATGGTGTGTGTTCGGGTGCATGTTGTCTGCGGGCGGGTCGTTTCAATGGCTACGGAATACATTGTATGCTGATGCGATGCGCAAGATCACGGCCAAAGGCGGGGATCCCGGCGAACTGTACATACACCTTGTGGATATGGCGGCACGGGCGCCGGCCGGCGCGGAAAATCTGTTCTTTCTTCCCTATCTTACCGGTGAACGCTGTCCGCATCCGGACGCCAATGCCCGCGGCTGTTTTGTCGGGCTTACTCCGCGGCATGGCGTGGCCCATATTTCCCGGAGCGTGCTGGAGGGCATTACGATGGGAATGCGCGAACAAGTTGAAATATTCCGCTCTATGAATGTGTCAGTAAAACAGGTTCGCGCCAGCGGCGGCGGCGCGCGGAGCACCTTCTGGCGGCAGCTTCAGGCGGATATGTACAATGCGCCGGTGGTCACCATAAATGTAAGCGAAGGCGCAGCCCTTGGAGCGGCCATCCTGGCTGGAGTCGGCACAGGCGCTTGGAGTGATGTGCCCGCGGCAACACGGAAAATGATTAAAATCCGGCAGACCGCGCGGCCCGCGAAAAAAGCCGTTGCGTTTTATGCCGGCCATGCGGAAAAATATGCATCACTTTACCCGGCGCTGCGGCAGAACTTTGAAGATATTTATGGCCAATGACCGCGGCACGGCACCTGGGCAACCGGCGATTGGCATCCATCGGCGATTACCCGCGCTGGCTTCCATCTGGATTTGAAAAATTTCCGCCCCCCGGTCTGGCCTCGTGGTGCCGCTGGCTGGTCATTTCCGACCTTCTGCTGCTATGATGCAAACCGAATTTAGGAAGGCTTTTGCCGGGAATGCACGGATGGCGAAACTTAGCGCACAATCACGAAGAATAAGTATCGGACACGGTAAAAATTACCTGGATCGCACCCATCGGCCGCTGCAATGTCTGATATTCCTTCTGCCGCTTCTGGCGCTTTACCAGATCGGCATCAGCCTGCATCCATGGATTCCGCCAAACCATAATGAACCCATCGTGATCGCTTTTCAGTTAATGCTGCGTTTTTTCGCCGCCGTCGGTGCCGCCGGAAATTACCTGCCCGCGCTGGCGCTGGTCATTGCGTTGCTGATCTGGCATTTTTTTCGCAAAGACCCGTGGGACTTCGAGCCACTGCTTTACATGGGCATGTTCGGGGAAAGCCTGCTTTGGTCGTTGCCAGTGGTCTTTTTTGCGTTGATGGTGGCCCATGGCGCAACGCTTCATGGCACAAACCAGGCGGCCGCCGGCCAGCCATGGCAGACGCAAGCCGTACTTTCGATTGGCGCGGGAATTTACGAAGAACTGCTTTTCCGCCTGCTGCTGCTTTCCACGCTTTTAATTCTGCTGAAAGATGTGTTGCGGATGTCCTTCGGCTGGTCGCTGATTCTGGCGATCGGCGGATCGGCGGTGCTGTTTTCACTGTATCATTATCTTGGAGCCGAGCCGTTCGCGCCGCAAACCTTTTTCTTCCGCACCGCCGCAGGCATTTATTTCGGCGGTATTTTTATATTTCGTGGCTTTGGCGTGGATGTCGGCACCCATGTCACCTATGATTTAATCGCGGTTTATTTGCAGCACGCGGCCCGTCATTAGCCGGTTGCGCGTCACACCAGCGCGTTAGGCAAAGCACTGTTGCCAGCCGTCTTTGCGGGCAGGTTGTTATGCCATGGCCTAAGCCGTCGGCGGCGGGATTTTTGCCGTCATAACTGAATGGGCACTGGATATTTTGCGTTAATCGAGCCGGACCAGATGGCTGCCCCCGATGCGGACAG
>JAJZOA010000339.1 GCA_021852225.1 Planctomycetota bacterium | reverse complement strand
TCGGTGATTCATTTAAACAAGGCGCCGGATTCAGATGCCGGCAGCGCCACAGCGGCCAGAAGTCTGTGGAAGTCTTCCACTCGCAAAAGTGGTTGATCGGCGGCGACCGCCTGTCCGGGATGCGCCAGAACTTCAGTAATGGTTCCAGTTTGATAAAGAGGCAGTGGCAAGAAGCCGCCGGTTTTGGATTTAAGCTGACGCGAAATGGCGGAAATGGTGCGCACATCGGCCCGCACCCGCCCCTGCGCTGTAGCAAAAGCGGCGTGCGCCGTCTGCACACGCCGCAACGAAACCGCCTCGTTCTGGGCGTAGAGTGATTTTACCCGCCGGTACGCGGCGGCGGCGGTTAATTCCGCAACGCGCGCCGCGGCAAGATCAGCCTTGACTTTGGTCAATTCCAGGGCCAGCGTAATTTGCAGCGTGGTGGAAACAACCGGCCTGATGCCCGCAACACTGGTGCCCTGAATTACCCGGTCACCGGTTTGCGGCCAGCGCTTGCCCGGCATCGCTAAAACCACCCCCGCCAAGGGTGAAGACAAAGTAAAAATTCCATCAGGATTTGACTTAATTTCACCATAAAGGCGAAGTGTGGAACGGACATATCCGGATTTCAGCCGCACGGTTTGAATATTCAAAGATTTTATCTGCGCCTTGTTTAAATGAATCACCGAAAAATTGGGAACTGCCCGCGGGAGGGCCGGCGCGGCCATAACCGGTCCGGTGCCGGACAGCAGCGCAAAAACCAAAAAGCCGGTCCACACAAGTGCGGCTGATTGCCCGGCCGCGCCTTTATTCTGGGCAATTCTCATGGGTGATTTCCTTTCGGATTGGCCGGCGCAGGGGCCAGCGGCATTTCCAATATATCCTGCAGATTTTCCTGTGCCGCTATCGCCTGGAATCGCGCTTGAAGTGCGGTTTGCACAAAGGTATTGCGGAGGAAAATCGCCTCGGCCAAAGCCAGGTGGCTTTCCGCGCCCGCCTTATACACCTGGCGCGCCACCCGCGCCTGCCGGCGCGACCGGCGTTCCATTGCGCGTGCGGCCCGCCATTGCTGCCGTGCGGACTGGTATTGCGACAACGCTGTGCGGATATGCGTCATCACCATGGTTTGCTTTTGATCCAGTTCCGCGGCAATGATCCGCCGCCGGGCCTCCGCGGCCCCGATGGCACCCTGATTCTGATTAAAAATCGGCAGTGTCATGGAAAAGCCGAGCGTGAATTCATTGGCTCCCTGATTGAAACTGTAACCGGGTCCCAGATGAATATTCGGATATTGCCGGGCGATTTGCAGTTTCAATGCCGCCGCGGCCGCGCGATATTGCGCCAACAGCGATTGAATATCCATGCGGTTTAACAGGGCGTCGCGGGTTAACCGCTTCATGGCCGCCGCACCCATCGGTTGAAGCTTCAGCAGACCGGAAACAGACAATCGCACGTCATCCAATGCGGCCGCCGGCAATGACATGGCTCCAGCCAGTTGAATTCGCCGCTGGCGCAACAGGCCCTTGGCCGCCACCAGTGCCAAAGCGGCTTGCCGGGCCTGAATCTTGGAAGCGGCATAAACCGGGCGGGAAATATCACCGGCTTTAAAACGTGATTTAACGAGACTCTGAATCAATTCCGTCGTGTAAGCCTGTTGGGCGAGAATTCCGACTTTTTTGCGCGCAAAAAGATAATTGATAATCGCCACCCGGATTTGCTTCCGCAAGTTCCAGGCAATTTGTCCCAGATCATAGCGGCCGGCCAGAGTCAGGGCCTTGGCCTGCACCATGCGGTCTTCACGTCGTCCGGCGGTTTCAATGGGAATATCAAAATTAAAACCAAGAATCCACGGCGAAATACCCGGGCCTGCTTTTGCCGCATAGGTTGGTGAAAGCGCGACGGAGGGATTCGGCGATTCCGCAGCCGTTACCATATTTGCGCGATCCACCGCAAGCCGCGCCCGTTGCACGCGCAACACCGGGCTGTAATACCAGCCCGCGCAGACCAGTGACGCGGCATTCCAGCGACGCGGAAATTGTTTGGCCAATTTTATTTTTTCATTTTTTACATAGTTTATAAGCCGCGTCGACGTAAGACTCCGCTGGGAAAAACGCCTGGCGAAGGCCGCCGGATGCAGCGGTTTTGCGTGGTAATTCGCGCATCCACCCGCCAGAATCAGGACCGCGGATGCCGCGGCAACGCGCGTCAATTTTCCTGCGTTTACCATCATCAGGGCAATATTAGTCCGAAGCCGGAGTCTTGCAAAGCCGAAAAGATTACGCGGCGACCGGCCTTTTCAGGACAATCCGAAAAAATCGACCAGCCGAGTCACCACTGTGGCTTCTATGGCTGACCGCGTCCCGATGGCGGATATCTGCGTGTAGCGTTGAGGGAATTTGGCGACTTGCTGCAGAAACCCATCCCGCACCGCGGCATGATAAGCCAGATCCCGCTGCTCTATGCGATCCTGAAAAAGTCCCGGCTGGCGGCGCTGGCCACTGGTTTTCGCGGTCATCCGGTCGGCGGCCTTTTCCGTGGGCAAGTCCAGAATAATAGTCAGGTCTGGCTGAATATTCTGGGTGGCAATCCGCGCCACCGTTAAAATTTCTTCTTCGGGAAGGCCCCCCGCAGATCCCTGGTAGGCCAGCGTGCTGCTGGTGTACCGGTCAGACAGTACACAATTTCCGCCAGCCAGCGCCGGTTTAAGCGATTCCTGAACCATTTGTGCGCGGCTGGCCATGTAAAGCAGCATTTCCGTCCGCATGGTCAGGTCGTCCCCTTTGGAAGAAAGCAGCAATTCGCGTATATGTTCACCCACACGGGTGCTCCCGGGTTCGCGCATGCGGACAACGGCGACGCCAGCGGCGATCAGCCGAGCTTGCAGCAGGTCAAGTTGCGTGGTCTTGCCACAGCCGTCAAGTCCATCAAAGACGATAAATTTTCCGGCCAATTTCAGCCAATCCGGTTTTGCCCGCATGAAACCTCACCAAGTCTCCAAAACAAGGCAGATGCTAAACGCCCGACTGGTTCCGGTCAATGAAAACCGTGGAGCAATTGGGACGTGTATGCTGGAAATTCAT
Organism: Planctomycetota bacterium; assembly: GCA_021852225.1. The sequence goes on along the minus strand of JAJZOA010000339.1, from coordinate 4,546 downwards.
CGGAAAATAAGCGAGATTTAATTGGATTTGCCCGTGTTTCCGGCAAGCGTCATCAAATGGCCGCCCCAAGCCCGGTCGGGTTAATCTTTCTTGCGCAGGTCGGCAAGGTGCAGACGGGCATCACGGAAATTGATGTCCCATTGCATGATTTTGCTGAATATCTTTTCCGCATCATTCTTCTGGCCGGTAAGTTCATAAGCCCGGCCGAGCCAGTAGTGCATTTCCTTGCTTTTGGCGTCGCCGGTTTCCGCAAGCTCATAGCTTTCAATGGCGCGGCGAAGGGTTTCAACGGCTTCCTGATTCATGGATTGTTCGATAAAGGAACGGCCCAGCAGATGCAGCGATTCAGCTCGCTTTGCCGGGCTGTTCTGTGCCTGCTGAAGGACCGCGATGGCCGCATCATATTGTTTGGCCCGGTAAAGACGGAACCCATATTCAAACAGTACCGCGCCGTCCGATGGATAATGGTGCGCCCGCTGGGCGAATTCTTCAAGCTCGAACGCCAGACGGTCTGCCTCAATTTTCTGATATTCCTTGAGGATGGCTTCATCACCGGGATGCGCCTTGACGGCTTCGGCCAGAATGCGGTGCTGCCGCCGCAGTTGTTTTATTTTAATTTCGCCAATGTACATTTTGTAACGGTAGGTTTTGGTTTCCGTGAATGCTTTATCCAGAACTTCAATGGCCTTGTTTTCATGCTCCTCGGTTTCCATTTCAACGAGTGTTTTGGCGTATTTATTAATCGCCTGCATGTCTTGCATATTTTTTTCGTAAACAATGCGGGCTTCTTCGATCATGCGAAGTTTGAAGTCGTCCGTTTTTGAAAGATTTTCTTTCATGATCAGGTCTTTTGTGGCCTGCTTGTCTTTCAGTGATTCTTTAAAGTCGGGCACCGATTCATACTGCCCCTTCTTCAGGGTTTCACGCGTGGCGAGTTCTTTAATGCGGTCGGATAGCAACGCATCGGTCGGATTCAGTTGCGCCGCCCAGCGAATCGCCTCGCCGGCAAGCTCAAATTCTTCAAATTTTTCATAGGTGTCGGCTACTTCCATATACACCTTCGGATTCGGAAATTTATTGGTGCGGTTGGCCTGAAGAATAATCGGCGCAATCCAGAGCACGATGTCCTTATACAGGCAAATGCTGGCCTGCTTCAGGACCGTCTGCATCAGACCAATGTTGCCGGGATCTTTGGCCAGCAGCCATTCGGCGTTCAACATAAGTTCTTTGGGTGTCTTTCCCTTGAAAAATGCCTTCGCCCCCATAAGACCGCCGCCCGGTTTACCCCCTTTTACTTTACGCCGCAACGACACATCGCGCAAAAATTCGCGCTCGGCCATATTTTCCGGTTCGCGGGCCAGGCCTTCGATCAGCATATCAATGGCATAATCATAATTGCCGGTATCCGCCACGGTGCGTGCGCGATCAAAATAAGCTTTGCCCTTTCCGGGGCCTTCGGCAATTTGCGTCGTCGGAGCTGTGGCCATAACAGATTCATTCCCAATACAAGACAAAAATCAGCCAATCGGTCATTCGCCTCCGCCTGTGGAAGCCAGCCAAAAAACCGGAGGCATGGCCCGTTTGCACGTTCCATTCGGCTGGTCAATCATTCTAACCAGTATAACGCCAACCGGCTCAATTGCTTACCTGCCGACCACGGCAATTCCGTTACGCCGGAGTTGAGCCTTGCGGCAAAACACCAAGGTGCGCAAGGGGCTGAAGCTAAAAGGCCGGAGTGGGATTCGAACCCACGAATCGCGGATTTGCAATCCGCTCCCTTGGTCCACTCGGGCATCCGGCCAAAAAGTGGGCAATTCGTTACATTACCGGACAGAACTATTTTAGCCAAGGGGTGAGGAAATTTCCGCGGCGGGATGCGGGATGGATCATCGGCCGCCCATGCCAGTTGAAACAGACTGCGCGGCGCTTCGCTCGCTGGCAACGGACCACTATATCGGACGTTCCATCCCTTTTTCATGCCGAGGGGCGCGTGGATAGGCACCCGCGGGCAGGTCAAGGCCGCGTAGATGCGGGCGACTGGAGTTGTGCCTTAAGCGCCTTGGCCTTGCGGATTAACGCCCCTGTGGATGGTTCCGGCACACGTTTAAGGTCAAACGCCCATATCTGGTGATCTTTCAGGTGTACCGGCAAAAGCGCGGCAATCAAGTCAATTCCATACCACTGATACCAGGGGCGCACCGTGGTTTTATGGGTGTGCAGGTAATAATAGACAAAATCCGGTTCAGCCGCGGTCCCGATGTTCTTTTTGGCACGCAGGCGAACGTCGTAGGTTCCGTAAAATTCAAACGGAACCGTACAGGGCGACCGGCCGCGCTGCACGTCATTCAGATAGACCAGCGAATCGGATGGGCTGGTCACCACCGTGATGGTCTGTTCCACACAGCCGCTGGAAAATAAACAGATTGCCAAGCCAACCGCCAGCGGCAGTTGGCGGACGGACAGAGGACCTAGAAATTTTGCCGGGCGATTAAATATCATGACCGGGATTGTACAATGGGTTAGGATGGACCGGCAACGGACCGTCCGTTGCACCGCCGCGCCGCAGGGGGCCGTTTCGAACAGCTTTGGCCCGCCCACCGGGCCGGCGTCGCGAACAATCGGGTATACTGTTGGCTGTGCGGGCGAGCCGGAATGGCGGTTTTGCCGGTTTTTGGAGTTATGATTCTTGTCGCAAGATCGCCGGGTACAATTGTCGGTTCAACGGGAAAAAGCGATTCTGGTGGGTGTTATTTTGCCTGATTCAGCCGCGGACGCGCGCGATCCGCTGGGCGAACTGGCCAGCCTGGCGGCCACCGCCGGGGCGACGGTGGTGGATCGAATGATTCAGCACAGGAAGGATGTGGATCCGGGCACCTATATCGGCAGCGGCAAGGCCAGGGAAATTGCCCAGCAGGTTCGGGCATTGAACGCCGATGTGGTCATTTTTGACAATGACATGTCGCCGAATCAGTTGCGCGACCTGGAAGAAATTATTCAATGTAAGATTCTGGACCGCAGCGAACTGATTCTGGATATTTTTGCCACCCGCGCCCGCACCCATGAAGCCCAGCTTCAGGTGGCCCTGGCGCAATTGGAATACACCTATCCACGGTTGCGGCACATGTGGTCGCATCTGGAAAGAATCGGAGCCGGCGCGGGGGCAGGCGTCGGGGCACGCGGCCCGGGTGAAATGCAGTTGGAAATAGACCGCCGGCTGGTGCGTCAGCGGGTCAGTGACCTTAAAGCGCGCATTGCCTCCGTGCAGGATCGCAAGGCGCGTGAAGTCAGCACGCGCAAAGAACTGCATTTTACGGTTTCGCTGGTCGGTTACACCAACGCCGGCAAAAGCACACTTTTTAACACCCTGACCGGGGCGGGCACACTGGTTGAAGACAAATTGTTTGCCACACTGGACACCAAAACCCGCACCTGGCGGCTGGGCGCGGCCCATTCTTCGCTGTTGTCGGATACCGTCGGATTTGTACGCAACCTTCCCCACCACTTGGTGGCCTCGTTCAAGGCCACACTCGAAGAGGCTATTCATGCCGACCTGCTTTTAATTGTGCTGGATGTGGCCCATCCCCAGGCGTTGCGACAGTTGCAAAGCGTTCACCAAGTATTGATGGATATTGACTGCGGCCCGCGACCGGCAATGCTGCTGCTGAATAAAATGGATGCCGTGGAATCCGCGGATGATCTGGCGTTCTGGCGGCTTAAATTTCCGCGTGCGCTGACCATCAGTGCGAAAAATGGAACCGGCATGACAGCCCTGGCCGACGCCGTTCGCCGCCAGATGCTGGGCCAAAGCCTGCGGGCGATTATCAGCGTGCCGCTGGCGGATTCCAAGGGAATCACGTTTCTGGAAAAATTTGCGGAAGTGAAGGCACGTGACTACGATGCCTGCCCTGGCCGGGTCGGACTGGACGTACGAATAAGTTCACGAATTCTGGACCAGATATATAACCATGTGAAGGGACCGGAAATTATCCGAACCAAAGTGCTGGCCGACGACATCGACACCGCCCCACCCGCCGCCACCGTAAGCGACCTGCTGCCACCGGATTTAGCGCGGGAATAAAGCCGGATTGCGCGGGCGATGCGGCCGTGTTGGCGGCCAATGCCGCGGATGATACAATCCAATTCCGGTAGAGTCCCGGCCCTGGAATATTCAGGCGGATTTAAACAGGCCGGACGGCGCGCCGTAAGCGCATTCAAACGCGGGCGTAATTCAGCGGTAGAATGCCAGCTTCCCAAGCTGGACGTCGTGGGTTCGAATCCCATCGCCCGCTTTCGACATAAAATACTTTGGTGTGCTGCCACCCACAATCCCGAATATCAGCAACTTCCCTTCTGACTCCGCGTATGTCCCCTTTAGCGGACATGCTCAACAGTTTGATTCCGCCGGCGCAGGCTGTTTGCCTCGCCCATTTTGCCGGGAGTATTTTATTACGAATGGCACCATTGTCCCCAAAGGCCCACACCACCGCCCTTTATCGGCCACTGTCCCCGCCAGGTTTTTTTTGGGGGGGGCAAAAAAAGTTTCTAT
>JAJZOA010000263.1 GCA_021852225.1 Planctomycetota bacterium | reverse complement strand
TTTTCCGGAATGACCGAATGGTATTGCAATCTGTGCGCACAAAGCATATTTTAAGCACGATGCCGAAGCCACCGAATCAGACATTTATCGCCCGTCAGTTGCATTTAGCCCCCGGAACGGTTTCGCGCGCCTTGCGACAGGAACCGGGAATTAAGCCGGAAACAAGGGAAAGGGTTATCAAACTCGCCCAGCAGCTTGGTTATACCCTGCGGCGAAGGGCAAAAAACGGGTCCGATGCGGCCGCCTGCTATCTGGGTGTGCTGGTGCAGGCCCCGGAAAGCAGTTGGACCCACACACGGTATCTGGTGGGGTTAAGCGAAGCCGCCGCCGCATTGAATGTGACGCTGATTGTGCATCATGTGTCATTTCAGGATTGTCTGGGTATTCTTAATTTGGATAAACAGCCACCCGCCATGCGGGATGGCCGGGTGAAAGGGATATGTCTGGTACACCGCTGGCCGGAGGAAGTCGCCCGGCGGCTGGCGGAAAAGTTCGCCGCCGTGTCAGTGGTACATTTTTATCCCGATTCCGGCATTGACCTGATCGACATGGACCACCGAGGCGGCATGAACTTGCTGGCGGGGCATCTGCATTCGCTGGGGCACCGGAAGATCGGCTACTTCGGTTACTGCGGCGAAATATCCTGGTCGCGGGCACGCTATGCCGGCTATGTGGAAGCGATGGCCAAACTGGGCCTGCCATTGAATCCGGCATGGACCATCAATTTTTCCGCCGACGTCTTTGACCAGCATCTGGTTCCTGCCGACACATCGGAGCGGGTCGTCTCCCTGATGCGTCAGGGTGTGACCGCATGGATGGCGGCCAATGAATGGAGCGGTCAGGCCATAACGGAAATAGCTCGAAAGGCGGGCCTGCGTGTGCCGGAAGATATTTCCATCACCGGCTTTGACAGTTCAGATACCCAGCCGCGGCCAGCCATTGAACTGACCTCCGTGGGCGTATCGCTATCGCTGATTGGCGCAGCGGCACTGCAACGATTGAACCATCGACTGACCAATCCGGATGAACCGCGCAGAAATATTCTGTTTGATGTTTCCCTGGTGGCCGGAAAATCCACGGCACCGGTGGCGAACAGACCGGTTTAACGACTGCATCACAACGGAGCGTCGGCCGGAAGCTTCAGATGCGCTTTTTAAACGTCGCCTATCGCCAAACACGCGGGTGGGCAAATCATATATGAACATCTGCTCGCACAACGCATGTATCAGCAAACGTTTGTGCGCACAATTCAGATTGTCGCGATACTGTCCGGGAAATTGACCAAATAGAATTGCCACTGGCAAAACGATCGGTATCGTGTAAAATTCAGCTTGGTATGAGTGTGTTTTTATCATGAGAAAAATTAAATTATGCGCATTCTTCTTACGACCACAAGTTTTCAAGATACCCCCGGAAAACATCATGACATTCTTGCGCACAGTGGGATGGAAATTGTAACCCAGCGTGGGCCGATCGACGAAGCCAAAATGCTGGGACTCGTGCGCCAGGGAGGTGGTTTTGATGGATTCCTGAATGGCGATGACGCGATTACCGCCAAAGTAATTGATGCCGCACTGCCCCGCTTAAAAGTGATTGCCAAATATGGCATCGGATTGGATTCGATTGACGTTAAATATGCCACGGAAAGACGCATTCCGGTCCTGTTTACTCCAGGCGTCAACGAAACCACCGTCGCCGAACATACGATGGGACTCATGGTTGCGGTATCCAAATTTTTCTGGTGGCATTTAAGGGCCGTCAAGGCGGGCCGCTGGGACCGTAAAACCGGATGCGAACTGTTTGATAAAACTTTAGGCGTGGTGGGCATGGGCCGCATTGGCAAGGAAGTCATTAAGCGTGGCCATGCCTTTGGGCTTAAACCGATAGCTTTTGGTCACCATTTTGACGCCGAGTTTGCGGCCGCATACGGCGTGCGCCGCGCCGCCACGACCGATGAATTATTTGCCGCGTCTGACATTATTTCGCTGCACACTAATCTGACCCCAGAAACCCGCGGGCTGATTAACCAGCGCACGCTGGGATTAATGAAAGATGGCACCATTCTTATCAACACGGCCCGCGGCGGTCTGGTCGTAGAAGCCGATATTGTCGCGGCCTGCAAAAGTGGCAAATTATGGGGATACGGTGCGGATGTCCTGATCCACGAGCCTGTTGAGCAGCACCACCCGTTCAGCGATATTGACAATATCATTGTCACACCGCACATCGGCAGCCGAACGCTGGAAAGCGTCCAGCGGCAGGGCATGCGGGCGGCCCACAACCTGGTGAATTTTCTTACCGGAAAACCCGATTTTATTCAGGCCAATCCATTCTGATCATTATTCCCCAAATTTACAAAACGAGGTTCATTCATGGAATATCTGCTTATGCCCTTCGCCACCCATGACCGCATTGTGGAAGCGGCTTACAAAAAACGTGGATACAACGCCGAAGAATGCGCGGCGGCCGCACGCTTCTGCCGAACAGCATCGCGCCACGGGATTCGCACCCACAATGCCATCAAGGCAATTCATTTGGATGACCATTTTGGTTCCGGTGCCGGCGGGTGCAGTCCAGGTGCGGAAATTGAAAAACTGCCGCCGCGCTATCCGGCGGTGGAACGTTGGAATGCCAACCAGAAACTGGGCATGGCGGTGGCTTTTGATGCCATGGCGCGGTGCATGGAACTGGCCGATAAATACGGAACCGGAACGGTGGCGGTGGACAATGCGTTTCATTATCTCTGGGGCGGGGGCTATGTTCTGGATGCCGCCGAAAAAGGCTATATCGCCTATACCTGCTGCACGGCGGCGCTGGCCGAAGTGGTCCCGTTTGGTGGCAAATTCCCGACACTGGGCACCAACCCCCATTCCTGGGGATTACCGACGCGCGCGGCAATTGGCTTTGACATTTGTATAGACTGGGCCACCAGTACTGTGGCCATGGGCCGCGTGCAGCAGTTTCTGCGGGAAGGTAAATCGCTGCCACCAAAATCCGCTGTGGACAGTGAAGGGCGGGAAACAACCGATCCGAAAAAAGTCGCCGCGCTGCTGCCCTTTGGCGATCATAAGGGCTATGGACTGGCGCTGCTGGATGAATTAATGGGCGGATTTATTGGCGGTTCGCTTCCGACACTCCGCAGCCGCCGCAGCCCGACAGTTAAAAATGAAAAGCATACCCCTTGTTTCTATTTCCAGTGCATGAAGCCGGATGCCATTGATTGCGAGTCGTTCGCTCAGGGACGTTCACAGGCGGAAAACCTTCGAGCTGTTATCGCTGATATTCTGGGCCATGGCAATGATAAATGCCTGCTGCCCGGCGAGCCGGAGGCGATGGCCGCGAAGTTGACCGATCAGCACGGCGGACTGCTTTTCAGCCGGGCCGAAGCGCAGGCATTTGAAGAAATTGGCTGCGAGGCCGGCATTGTGGTAAAGACCGGTGATTTTCAAACAGTAGAGGTTGATTGACTATGTCAGATCAGAATCGATTCTGCGGACTGAATATAGGCGGAATGGTATGCCTGGTAACCGGCGGCACCAGCGGATTAGGCAAAGCCATTGCCCTGGGGCTGGCCGCCGCCGGAGCAAGGGTTGTTGCGGCCTCATCCAATCCGGAGAAAGTTCGGGCTATGGGGCGGGAACTTGGCGGCGATCACCTGGCCATGGAACTGGATGTCTGCAATGAACAGCAGGCAGCCGCGGTGGTGCAGGAAATACAGACCAAATGCGGACGTCTGGACGCCGTGGTGCATGCGGCCGGCGTCATTCGCAAGGTTCCATCAATGGATATGTCCGTAGCGGACTTTGACCTGGTGGTACGGACAAATTTGACTGGAAGCTTCATCATCAGCCAGGCGGCTGGTCGGGCGATGCGCCGGCAATCGCCCGACGCACGGGGCTTGCGCGGCGCTATTGTGCTGGTTGCATCTCTAAATTCATATATGTCACTATCTGAAGTATTGGCATATGCCGCAAGCAAATCCGGAGTATTGGGCCTTATTCGCGGGCTGGCCAATGAATGGGCGCAATATGGAATTCGTGTGAACGGTCTGGCACCGGGCGTATTTCCCACAGACCTCAATCGTCCGCTGATTGAAGGCACGCCGCGCGGCGAATGGCTTAAAAAGCACACGCCCCTTAACCGGTTCGGAAACGCCGATGAGGTGGTGGGAGCCGCGATTTATCTGGTGTCCCCCTCCGCCAGTTACACCACTGGCCACACTATGGTGATTGATGGCGGCTTTTTGACCCGCGGCGTATAACGCTGGCGGCCGATTACCCCAAGCTTCTGCCCGGCGGATATGCAATTCAGCCAAACCGGTCTGGCACATGTTATAATTGTCGGAACATCGCAACGCCTTAGGGGCGGCTGTGCACATGAGGCCAAACGGGCGGCTACATGCGATCTGTGACCGGATGTCCAGCTAAAGCCGTGGCACCAATGATGGGAGCGGTTGTGACGGATTTATTTGCCTCGGCTAAAAACAAACGCCTTACCGCCGCCGAACCGCTTGCCGCACGCATGCGACCGCGCAATATCGATGAATTTGCCGGGCAAAGCCGGATTCTTGGCCCGGGGCGGCTTTTACGCCGTATGATTGAAGCCGATCAACTGGTCAGCGTTATTTTTTATGGTCCGCCCGGTACTGGCAAAACCACCTTGGCCAAGCTGATTGCCGACCTCACTCGACGCCGCTTCGTCGAATTAAATGCCACTACCGCCGGCGTTAAGGAAGTGCGCGACCTTCTGGCCGCAGCGCGTACGGATCTGGAAAATACCGGACAGCGCACCGTGCTTTTTCTGGATGAAATTCATCGCTTTAATCGGGCACAGCAGGACATTCTTCTGCCCGATGTGGAACGCGGCGTCGTGACACTGATCGGCGCCACCACGGGCAATCCATTTTTCTCCATTAACGCACCCCTGGTATCGAGAAGTCAGATATTTCAGTTTGAACCGCTCACGCCCGAGGAAATTGCGTCCGTCATACGCCGTGCCGTCCAGGACATGGATCGTGGCTTTGGACGATTGAATTTGCATATCCACCCCGCCGCTCTGGATTTCCTGTCTGTGCATAGCGAAGGCGATGCCCGCCGGGCGCTCATGGCATTGGAATTGGCGGTTAAAAGCCAGCAGGCTCAAAGGCCAGCTTCCGCTGCGGACCAAACCAACGCCAAGCCCGAAGTTAATTCCACGCCCCCTGTGGAAATCACCCCGGAAATTGCCCGGGAATGTGTTCAGGCCAAGGCACTCGTCTACGACCCGACTGGCGACGACCATTATGATTCGGCAAGCGCACTAATTAAATCCATGCGCGGCAGCGATCCGGATGCCGCCATCTACTGGCTCGCTCGCATGTTGGCTGCCGGTGAAGACCCCCGATTCATTGCCCGCCGGATTGCCATATGCGCATCCGAAGATATTGGCAATGCCGACCCCATGGCCACGGTGCTTGCGGCCGCAGCCATCCAGATCACCGAATTTGTCGGCATGCCCGAATGCCGCCTCACTTTGGCCCAAGCGGTCACATATCTGGCGACTTGCCCGAAAAGCAACGCCGCCACAGTTGCCATCGATTCTGCGACCAGGGATGTTAAAGAACAACGAACTGTGCCGGTGCCTCGACATTTGCGGGATACTCATTATGCCGGTGCCCAGCGACTTGGCCACAAGGGTTATCAATACGCGCATGACTCTAAGGATGGCTACGTGTCGCAGGATTATCTGGGGGTTGACCGATCTTATTACTTGCCGGTTAACCGTGGCCATGAAGCTGTCATACGCGGATATCTGGAAAAATTACGGGCAATTGACCAGGCCAGAGGCACGCCATCTTCCCCAGAGGACGAGGGCCCGGAGGATGAGGCGGAAACATAACCGCCAATTCGGTACGGTCGCTATCAATGCGGTAGACGCGCTGCCCGTCAACTGGATACCGGAAAGTCGCCAAATCCCCCGGTCTTTTAGTAAACGTCTCGCGAAGTGCAGGTCGCCCCAGGCTGGCTGTTATTTTCAAAATTTCAACTGCGGCGGTCAGATAGGCTGTCGGCGGTTCGGGATATTGTGATTCTGGCCGGTTGCGGGGTGGTTCGCCTCGAAAAACCGCCTGCGACGAATGGCGGGCGGTCCACTGCAGCCTGTTCGCAGCAGACTGCGTGTTTTTAAGCGGCCGCTTGTTCCGATGCGGATAAGGGCGGTTCAGGAGTTGCGGCTTGGTGACACACCTGGTTCTCTTTTTTTAACTGTTCCGTATATTAATCGGGCATTGTTTTGCATCAGGCTGGAATTCCGAGCTTTTCCCGGTAGTACCGAATCGTAATCGCCAAGCCATCTTTGCGGGCAATGGAAGGTTCCCAGCCGAGAAGCTTTTTGGCCAGACTGATATTCGGACAACGCTGTTTTGGATCATCCGGCGGAAGGGGAAGATGCATAATCTCGCTTTTGGAACCAACCAGGGCGCGAATTTCCAGGGCCAGTTCCTTCATGGTAACTTCCTCCGGATTGCCGATATTAACCGGCAGGTGATATTCCGGCGATTCCATAAGCAACAGAAAGCCGCGAATTTCATCCGCAACAAAGCATAATGACCGCGTTTGGGAACCATCGCCCTGAACGGTCAGAGGCTCGCCTCGAAGCGCCTGCTTGATAAACGCCACCACCACGCGGCCATCATCTACGGCCAATCGCGGTCCGTAGGTATTGAAGATTCTTACGATGCGGGTATCAACGCCGCGTTCGCGGTGATAGGCCATGCACGCGGCTTCCATGAAGCGTTTGGATTCGTCGTACATGCTGCGCATTCCATTGGGGTTGACGTGCCCCCCAATAGGATTCAGTTTGCGGATGCTCCAACGGATCGCCGTAACATTCGCTGGTGGAGGCCACGAAGATGCGAGCTTTGTTTTTTTCAGCCATTTCGAGCAATTCAACGGTAGCCAGGGAATTGACCTTCAGCGTGTTAACCTGGTGCTTCACATAACCGACGGGGCTTGCCGGGCTGGCCAGATGCCAAATGCGGTCAAACTTTTCGTTCTGCACTTCGGCGGGAATTCCAGTGGCAAGGTCCGCCTGAATAAGGCGGAAGTTCGCATTCCCATTCAGGCCGGCCAGGTTTTCCTGGGCACCGGTTATCAGGCTGTCGACACCGGTTACGTGCTGTCCCAGCGAAACCAGGGCTTCAGCCAGGTGCGATCCCAGGAAGCCGGCAGCGCCGGTCAGCAAAACGCGACGGGCGTGTTTCGGATAAGAGGGAGGCAAATTCAGGTTCAGCATCTTTTCGGATCCTTGTCGGACAATTATTCATAGACGGCAAGATATCTTACCTTCCAAGGCGAGCGGGCAATCGCCCGGCAACCTTAGCTTGGCTATTGTAATATTCAGGGGCCATTCTGTCATAAAATCACAATTCTGGTGATTTTTGATAGCTTTGGCCAGCGGCGGCAACGTTGTTATGGCAAAAGATTCGGTTCAATGAACCGGCACCAAGATGCAAAATGCGGGGGGGGGAGTATTTGGGAGAGCGGGAGCTTAAATTCTTGTTATATTAGCGAGGTATGAACTGTTGAGGATATAAACGACCTGTCCCTGGCGACTCGTACAGATTGGATTAATGAAAGGAATTTCT
>JAJZOA010000035.1 GCA_021852225.1 Planctomycetota bacterium | reverse complement strand
CCGGTTAATTTGTCCGGACCCACCACTGACGTTTCCGGAATGCCGGTTTCACTGGCTATGCTTAAAGCCAGCGAACATCAACTCGGTAAGCTGTATCAGACCGTCAAAGCTCAAACTCTGGAACTGGGCACCCGCTATTCCAAAGTCCTTAGTCTGCAGCAACATGCGGATTATGTGCGCCAGCAGCTTCAGCACATTAAACAGCGCGTTGAAGCAATTAATATGGAGGCAGCCACCGGCGGGCGCGTGCGGATCATCAGTACGGGCAGCGAGCCGGGATCACCTTCCAAAGACATGCGCAAACCTATAGCCGCAGCGCTGGGACTGCTGGGCATTCTCCTGGGATTCGGGGTGATGGCCCTGGTCGGATTTATTGGCGGAAACATGCGTGATTCGGGGGATGTGAATATTACGACGCTTGGTTCCCGGCGCATGCTGGGAATTGTTCCCCAATTGCCGGCCAACGGAGCGGCCATGCCATTGGACCTGGCCTTGGGCGCCAGTGTGATTCACCGAATCCGCGGATTGCTGCAGGTTCAGGCCAGCGCGCCCGGGCCACGGGCATTGGCATTCACCAGCCCGACGGCTGGAGCCGGTAAAACAAGTCTGGCCATTGCCCTGGCGATGTCGTATGCGGCATCCGGTGCCCGCACACTGTTGATAGATGCGGACCTTGTGACCGGCACGCTGACCGACCGCATGGGTATTCCCCGAAGCCGACGGCTCGGGGAAATCATGGTGGAAGAAAAAATGATCAGCCCCGAACAACTCCAGGATGCCATCGCCGCGGCCAGGGAATCGCGAAGGCCGATCGGATGGGAACTGCTGCAGCGCGGGCTTATCACCCCGGAAAATCTGGACAAAGTGCTGGCATCGCAAAGACGGTCGCGCCGTGGACTGCTGGATGCCGCGCTGGGCAAACCGCTGGATAACTGCGTCAGCAAAACCAAGATTAAAAATCTGGATGTGCTGGCACTGGGTCGGGCGAGGCCGCATCACGCCAACCATCTTTCGCCGGCGGCAATTCGCCTGATGATTCAGAATGCCAAATCGACCTATGACATGATTCTGCTGGATTCCGGACCAGTGCTGGGTTCCCTTGAATCCGCACTCATCGCCGGACAGGTGGATGGCGTGGTACTGGTGGTGGCGCGCGGTGAAACCCGCGGCCTGATTGAACGCACCACCAGCTACCTGACTTCCGTCGGCGCGCGACTGGAAGGTGTGATTTTCAACAGGGCCAGCGAAAAAGATGTCTCGCGTCATGAATATTCATATAACAGCAGTTACCGCGCGCAGGACAGCTCATCTGTGCCGGTAACCGATCCGGACCCCGCGGCGTTGGAATCGCTACGAAAGCTTGGGCCTTTGGCATGCGCAGTGGGCGTTTCCGTGCAGTCTTCTGATGAAGATATAAAACACGAATCCGGACATACAGGAACTGCCAGTGACAAATCCGCCAATGAATAACCAGCCACTGCAGCTTTGGGGGCTTTCGGTCGTTGACCTTCACGACCGATACTGGATGGCTCGCGAAGTGGCCGTGGTGCGTCGCGGAGGCCCCTTGCCCGCGGCGGGCGCGACAAGGGTCTATCTGCTTACGGAAGGTTCCGCACTGGTGCGACTGCATTTGCACGCGGTTCTGGAACGGCATTACTGGGTGCATCATTCGCTTTATCTGATCGGGTTAAAGCCGCAGGCCGGATATGACAAACCCCTGCGACTGGCCATGACCGTATTGCCAACTGTGGCGGAATTCTGGGCGGGTATGGCGGCAAAATCACGTCCTTGGATGGCTTTGCGAGCCGCTTTCCCGGATAATGCAGCCATCCGAATTCCTGGTCGTGTCTATGGTCCGGAACAAGCTGAGGAATATGTCGGATCACTGGCGCGCGACTGGAACGATCCGGAACTGACCATAGAGGGCGTCACTAAGCTGGGCCGCAAGATCCGCGGTCCGGCCAATGCCGATGCTCGATTGATGCAATCGCCGGCACGCCCGCTCTGGATCGGTCTTGGTCACGAACAATGGAATGGCACAGCATTGCCCCGTCAAACCGCTATTTTTGACCGCTGAACAAACTGCCGAACACATTTGGCATGGCAGGTATTTTCTGGAGAACCATATGGCTCCTCCCCGCAGCAGAATGAAACGCCGTCTTTTAATACTGGCGACGTCGTTTTTGATTCTGGTTTTCGTGCTTGGGTCACTTTATATCTACCGGAAACACCGGATTGCGGAGCATTTCCTGCATTTACGCGCCGCCGGGCTGGCCGCGGTAAAAGCCGGTAATTATCCGACCGGTGTCAATGACCTGGGCGCCTATCTCGGGCAGAACCCTTCGGATCTGGCAAGCCTGAAGGCTTATGCAAAAGCCAGTTTGAAAGTACCGCAGCCGCGGGGACGCAATCTGTTCCAGGCGATCGGCGTGCTCCACCAGATTCTGTATCAGGTTCCGGGCGATCTGAAATATCAGACGATGCTTCTGAAACTGCTGATTCAGACCAACGCCAACGTGGAAGCGGTCACTCTGGCCCATACCATTTTGCAAAAAGACCCGCGGAATCTGACCGCGCTTAGCGCATTGGCCCAGGCGCTCACACGGCTTCGCAAGCTTTCAGAGGCTTTTACTTACGCATCTAGATGTGTAGAACTTTCTCCAGATCGGCTCAGGGAAGGCCTCCTGGCAATAGAACTGATGCGCCAGCAACAGCTCCCCAACCGCCAGATTACAATCTGGGCGCAAAATCTTGTGAAGAAAAACCCCTCCGCGTCCGCGTATCAATTCCTGCAGGCCGTGGCGAATCTGGTGTCCGGCCATGTGTCCCGCGCCACCACCATTATTCTGCGGCTGTCACGGCTGCGACACCTGCCGCAAGTCCTGATTCTGCCCCTGGTCAATCAACTGGATCGGTTAAACCTCTCGAAACGCGCCACCGTGGTGTTGCGCAATGCGGTGGCCGACGGCGCGCAAAAAGATATTTTGCGGGCGCTTTGCGAGCGTCTTTACCAGCATGGCCACAACCATCAGGTGCTGGCCATAACCAAAACCGTCAACCCGATGGAGAACGAAGTTCTGGCGGCCTACAAGGCCCGTTCGCTGCTGGCCCTGCATGAAAAATCCGCCGCCCGGAAGATCATCGCGGCACTCAAAAAGATATCCACGCCGGCCGCCCAGAACTGGGCCGCGGTATTGGCCCTGCGACTGAATAAACAGGTGACGGACGCAACCCGAATTTCCGTTTTAAAAACAGCCCAGGCCACGTTTCCCGATCAGCCATATTTTCTATATCGCCTGGGCAACGCTTATCAGCGGGCCGGCGAGCCTGAAGTTGCCCGGCAATACTGGCTGGTGGCCGCCAGCGCCGCACTTACCTGGCCGAAGCCCCTGGAACGCCTGGCCATGGAATCTGTCAGGGGCGGCGACGCCGCCTTTGCGCGGGCCATTATGCACAAGGCTGTAAAACTGGCACCGGATTCGCCTCGGCTTCAGGCCGCCCAGGCAATTGTACGGGTGGTCAGCACACCACTGAATCCAAAGCACCCTCCCGTTGCCCTGCTGACAGATCTGGCCAAGCTGGCCCACCAGCAGCCGGTTGACAGCGATCTGGTGATTACGCGTATACGGGTTTATCTGCAACTGGGCCAGACCGCCAAGGCAAAACAACTGCTGATTCAAGCGCTGCGGCAAAAGCCGCCGCTGCCCCAGACGGCCTTTTTAGCCCTGTATAGTATCAGCCATAACGCCAAATTAGGCCTTGGCACCACCGTTCTGGCGCAGGCCGAACATGCGTATGGAAAAACGCCCGCCATCGTGCTGGCCCGTGCGCTGCTGTTGGCCCAGGCTAAACATCCCAACCAGGGGCTCACTCTGCTGCGGCAGAACAGTCAGAAAACCGGACCCGATGCGGCACAATGGCGGCTTGCACTGGCGGAATATCTGTCGATACAGAAAAATCCGGCGGCCGCAAAAGCATGGAAAAAAGCGGTCGCCGCCAGTCCGGACAACACACGGGCCCAATGGCTGGCGATTGAATCCCCGATCATGCAGAATGACCGGAAGTTTGTACTCGGTGCTTTTAACCGCTTGGAAAACATTATCGGCAATCGCGGTTTCGCATGGAAGCTAAGCAAGGCTGGCTGGCTGCTAAGCCACAAGCCGACACCGGCGGATCTCAAACTTGTGGTGAAACTGCTTCATGAAGATATTCAGGAATCTAACGGCGTGCTGGGGCCGCATTTGCTGCTTGCTTCCGTATACCAGAAACAGGGAAAAATTACCCAGGCGATCAATCAGCTTCAAGTGGCATATGCACTTACTCCGCGAAATCCCGGTCTGGCACTCACGCTGGCACAACTGTATCAAAAACAGGGGCGCACGAGCCATGCTCAACAGTACCTGGCCGATGTGGCTGATTCCAGTTATGCCACACCCGCACAACAGAAACAAGCCGCGACGCTTTTTGCCATAGACGGACATAACAGTCAGGCCATTACCCTGCTGGAAAAGCAGGCCCAAAGCCACAAACTGGGACTCGCCCGGTCGCTGCTGCTGGCACAACTCTATCAACGTGCGGGAAATACCGCGGCGGCCGCAACACTGTTTGACCAACTCCTGAAAAAACCCGATGCGGCGGTGCTGGCCGCGGCCGCCAACTTTTACGGAGATCAGGGAAATTTGAAGCGCGCCCAGGCGCTGCTTGATCGGCTGGCCACAATAAAACTTCCCGCTGGAGAGGCCGATCTTATTGCCGGCGACTTTTATATGAATCACAATTTGGGTGCGCAAGCCAGAGACGCGTACAATGCCGCCGTGCAGGCGGCTCCCAAGCGTTCGTCGCCATGGCTTTCCCTCCTGAATTTTGAACTTGCCCTGAACGACACTTCGGCGGTGAAAGCAACGCTTGCGGCGGCAACAGTCGAATTGCCGCACAACACCACGCTGCGGTTCCTGAACAATAATCTGGCAGCCGTGCTGAAAGTAAACAAATTAGTCCTTTTTCGGCGGCTGGTGTCCGCTCTGCTGCAAAACCCCGCCCCCGATGGCACCCAGCCGGTGGTGCTGGCACTTGCCGACGCACTTACCGGCAAGCCGAGCAATACAGCCATAAGCGCCCGGCTTCAATCGCTGGTGGTGGAATATCCGCATGACCTTGATCTGCGAAACGCCACCGCAAAAGTTCTGCTGGCCACCGGACAGGCCGCGGATGCGGCATCCCTGGCGATTCGCACAATGGCAAAATTTCCAGCGGACCCTTCCAGTGCGCGTATCGCCGCGCTGGCCTATTTACAGTTGCGACAATGGGCAAGCTGCCTTAACGCGGCACAGCAGTGGCGGAAACGCATGAGCGGCAGCCGTGTGGCGGCGGATGTGGTGATGGCAACCGCCGATATTAATCTGGAAGACCCCGCCAGCGCGATCAGCCGGTTAAAGCCGTATCTGGCCCAGGCAAAACAAAATCCCGATCAGTTGCACCAGCTTTTAATTCTTGCGGCGCAAGCCGACATTTTGAACGCAGACCCCATTGCGGCGCGCCGCCTGTTATGGCCCCTGGCGAAAATATCCGCAAGTGTCCGCATAGGAGCCATGCCGCTGGCCGCCGAAACCCTGCCGTTGAGGTCCGCCACGAACTGGCTTAATTATATATATAAATACATAACTCCTGGACCAAAAGGCAATCGTGAACAACTGGCTCTGGCCCAGGGCTGGTGGGCGATTGGGCAGCGGTTTCACAACGCCGCCGCCACGGCACGCGCCGAATCGCTGATCCGCTCTTTGCTGGCCAGCGGTCAGAATTTCAACAAGGCCCAGAAAATCAATCTGCTTTCAGACCTGGCCACCATTGAACTGGTCAGCGGACAAAATACCCCGGCCATTGGAATTTATAACCAGGTGTTGACCCTGGATCCCAAACAGACCATCGCTTTGAACAATCTGGCCATTCTTCTGCTGCGGCAATCCCCCCTGTCGCCGGCCGACATTGAACGGGCCGCGACCCTGGCCCATCAGGCGATCGATCTTGCGCCCCAAAGCCCCACACTGTGGGATACCCTGGCGCGGGTACAAGCCGCCGAAGGAAAATATCCGCAGGCACTGACATCTATGGCCAAGGCCAAGGCGCTGGACCCGAACAACCCGCTATGGCCGGTGGATACGGCGGCAATTCTTCTGGCCTCCGGCAATACAGCCCAGGCGCGTTCGGTTCTGGCAGGTTTCCGCCCCGATGCCACACAGTTGCAGGAACTTTCCGTGAACGCCCGCAAACATTACCGGCAATTGCAAGCCCAATTGCGAATTCAATAAGCCGCCCGGCGGAAGATGATCAACTTTTTCCGGCCAGCGCGCGGTATTCAGACTTGACTGGCCAAATCATGCTGTTACCGCTGATTGCACTATAAGGCCGCGGCTTTTCGGCGCTATGCCGCGGGTAACCAATCCTATGATTTCCAACGGATAATTTATGGATCATTCATCATGGTACGGCATTTCCTACGTGGGTGGGATCTGCGCCGGCGTGCTGCTGCTGCCGCCCGTTATTATCATGGCCAAGCACCTTGGCCTGGTGGATGTACCCGATGCGCGCAAAGTGCATCAGCGGCCCATTCCCCGCGTCGGCGGGCTGGCCATCGCACTGGCCGCCATGGCCGTCGCCATTCCGGTGCTGATTGTCTATCGCAGTTCCGAAATGGTTGGCCACCTTATTCGCACTCCCATGGCCGCCCTGATAGCCGCTTCCCTTATGCTGCTGGCGCTGGGCGTGGTGGATGATCTGATTAATATTCCGGCCAAACTCAAGCTTATCGGGCTGCTGGTTATCGCATGGCTTTTTACCGCCTACGGCGCGCAGATACCGATTCCGAATCTGATCCTGCCGGCCGCGTGGAACGCGCCCGCCTGGCTGACGCACCTTTCCTGGCTTGCCTGGCCAGTAACCATGTTCTGGCTTATAACCGTGCCCATCAGCCTGAATTTTACCGACGGGCTTGATGGCCTGGCCGGCGGTATTTCCGGCGTTGCGGCACTCGTTGTCGCCATTACCGCCGCGGCGCTTGGTGAAGTAAGCATTGCCATTCTTATGCTGGCCATGGCCGGGTCCATTACCGCGTTTCTGCTGTTTAATTTTAATCCGGCACGGGTGTTCATGGGCGATGGCGGCAGCCTGTTTATTGGCTTTGTTATTGCCGCCGGCACGGTGGCTCTGGCCGGCAAAACCGGAAATCTGGAAGGCGTCCTGGTGCCCGCCATTGCCCTTTGCGTCCCCCTGCTGGATACCGTGGCCACTCTTTTACGCCGCGGCATTCTGCACCGCCGATCCCTTTTTGCGGCTGAACGCGGCCATATTCATCACCGGTTGCTTGACCTTGGCCTGAGTCATAAACATGCGGTCTATTTCCTGTATGTTTTCAGCGCAGCCTCCGGCCTGCTGGCGATATTAATCCTGAATTGCGGCCGCAATCTGCGGGTTTTGTACCTGTTGATTCTGGCGTTTCTGCTGCTGGTACTGTTCCGTTCCGCCGGGTCCACGCGATTCTTCGACCTTATTCACGCCATTCGGCGCAATCGGCAACTGGCCCGCGAAAGCAAACAATACCGGCAGGCGTTTGAAATGCTGCAGCTTCGTTTAAGCCGCGCCGGCACGTTTGATGCCTGGTGGGAAAGCGTATGCCAGGGCGCGCAAATGCTGCACTTCAGCC
>JAJZOA010000141.1 GCA_021852225.1 Planctomycetota bacterium | reverse complement strand
GCGTGCCCGAAACCGATATCCAATTCAATTCCAATGTCTCGCGGATTGAGCGTGCGGGCAATTGCCTTTATAATCTAGACAATTAAATGGCGGTATATTTGTCGGTCGGCGGTGCGATGCCGCGCATTCAACTGATTGCGATTGAAATGGGCCACAGCAATGGATGTATGCAAGTCAGTTATGGCAGGTTCGCAGCCGCTGGTGTCGGTGCTGATGTCAGCATTCCAGCAGCCGGCGTTTCTGAATGAAGCTTTGCAAAGTGTGCAGGCCCAGACCTGGAAGAATCTGGAAATTATCGTGGTCGACGATGCATCCGGCCCGGAATTTACCTGTCAATATCAACTGCCGGTAAAGGCAAAACTGCTGGTGCATCCCCATCGGCGGGCGATCGCGGCAGTGAACCGTAATGTTGCGATTGCTGCGGCGAGCGGAAAATACCTCGCATTTCTGGATCAGGATGATATTTGGATTCCGGAAAAGCTGGCATGGCAGGTGGCGATTCTGGAAGACAATCCGGATGCGGTATTAACTTTTGGTCACTATCAGTTGGTGGATGCCGGGAGGAGGCCTCTGGAACGTCAGCACGCCCCATGGGTCACGGGCCGCGATCCGCTGAAACAGCTGATATATCGCAATATTATACATTGTCCCTCGCAGGTGATGATGCGCCGCTCCGCACTTGATCAGACCGGAGGCTTCGACGAGACCATTCGCGGCGCCGCGGACTGGGATATGTGGATTCGCGCCGCGGCCGCGGGGCCGATTCTATCCGATACACGAGTCATGACGCTGTATCGTAAACATGCCAGCCAATGGTCGCGCCAAAGCCTGATGATGGTCAATGGATCGCTACGGGTAATGGAAAAAACGGCATGTTGGGCGGCGTCGCTTCGGCCGGACCTTCGCGGCCTTCTGCGGCGCCGGCAGGCCCGATGGCTCCGTGAGACTGCTCGCCTTCAGATGATGACGGCGGAACAAGCGCCGTTGGCCTATTCGACGCTGCTTGGCGCGATTCGCCTTTGGCCTGGCGACCCGCGAGCATATTGCATGCTGCTGCAAGCGCGGCGCGCCGGGAAAGGTTAGGGCTGTGCCGATGGTTAACGGGAACGGTGTTGAGTCCACGGTCCGCATGGGCTGCCCGCCGCCACATGGCCGGTTTGAGTTTTTGCTGTTTTCGACATGTACGGATATGGTCCGGCGGGCGGCAGACGCCGGAGTTGACGGCGTTGTGGTGGATTGGGAATTCCGCGGCAAGCCGGAGCGTCAGCGCGGCGCGAACACCCAAATTAACAACGATTCGCTTGCCGATCTTGTGCGGATACGCAAGGTCACAACGGCGCCGATTATTGTAAGAATCAACGGATTTAATTCCAGCACGGCCTTGGAAATTGAACAGGCTATTCATGCTGGCGCAAATGAAATTCTGTTGCCGATGGTGAATTCCGTTGATCAGGTAAAGGCGACGATAGACTTGGTTAATGGTCGGGCGGCACTTGGAATTCTGGTCGAAACGCTCAGCGCTGTTGCACGGGCGGCTGAATTAAGTCAGTTGCCGTTGCGCCGCGTGTATGTG
Source organism: Planctomycetota bacterium (assembly GCA_021852225.1). The sequence continues at coordinate 6,176 of JAJZOA010000141.1, read as the reverse complement.
GGATTAAATGACCTGGCTATTCAGCGGAAGTCTCGTAATATTTTTGAGCCGCTGATTGATGGTCTGCTGGATCAGGTAAGAGAAAAGTTCAATTGTGCCTTTGGGTTTGGCGGCCTGACGTTGCCGGATCTTGGCTGTCCGATTCCCTGTCGTCTGCTGATGGCGGAAATGGCCCGGCTTCGCACGTCTTTCTGCTTTCTTCGCCGCAGTTTTCTGGCGGACGTCGCCGGAAAATCTGTGTCCGCTGCGATTGCGGATATGCGGCAGGCAATTCTGGAAAGTCGTCTGCGACCGCAGGACCGAATTGCCTCCGACCGCGCCCAACTGGTTCGCGCGGTGGAAACGGCAATTCGCGCATCCGATTGCGGACTCCAATCGTCGCTGGCATGTCGCGTCCCGGTTGATTAACCCAGAGTGCCTTGCCCCTGGCTTTTCCGTTGGTAAAGCGCCGGCAGGCTCATCCCGGTTTAACCGCAAAAACCTTCACACTGGCGGCATATTCATTTAGGTCATATTTTTTCGCCAGCGTGGCCAGATCATCATGTACGCCAGTTTCCTCCGAAGTGGCTTGTCCACAGCAGTTGGTTTCCAGAACATTTAGTGCGCCGACGGTCGTGGCCCTTATCGGGGCGGTGTGGTCTTCGGCATTTTCCATCGCCGGAGAACAGCAGACCGATTGTTTTCCCACCGCACCATAGGCGTTCAGATCGGTCTGACTGTCTACAATTTCCACTTGGGAAAAGCCGGCTGCCCGAAGTCCCTGGCGATAATCTTCAATCGCAATTGCTCCGGAAATACAGCCTACCCATGCGGAAATATTGCGGGCAAGCTCATCCGGCAACGGCTTTTTCAGGGCAATATCGCTGACCGCCACCCGTCCGCCCGGCTTTAGCACGCGGGCGATTTCACGAAAAACAGTCGGTTTATCTGGAGCGAGGTTGATGACGCAATTAGAAATCACACAGTCCACGCTATTGGCGGGCAGCGGCAGTGCGTCAATATGTGCCAGATAAAACGCTACATTGGTAAATGGCTTGCCGTCTGCGCCGCTGGCGGCGTTTGCGTTGGCCCGGTCGATCATGGCGGGTGTCATATCTATCCCGATGGCTTTTCCCGCGGGGCCCACTTTTTGTGCCGCCAAAAACACATCCAGACCGCCGCCACAGCCGAGGTCCACGACTGTTTCGCCCGGCCGGAGGCTGGCCATGGCTGTCGGGTTTCCGCAGGAAAGCCCCATGTTGGCTTCGGCAGGAATTGAATGTAACTCTTCCTCCGAATAGCCAAAAGCTTGTGCGACCGATGCCACCCCGGCATGGTGGCTGGAAAGCGTGCTGCGCGCCACCTGGGCGTAGCGGTCTTGAATGGTTTGTTCAATAGGCTGGTTTCCGGTCATCAGGAGGCTCCTTTGCAATATAACGCGGCAATCCCAAGCGACTTAACATTTGTGGCGCGAAGCCACCGCGGGGCAGCCGATTTCTGCTGGCAAAGCGCTTCTTTTGGCGGTTTCCGCCGGAAAATAGCGCCTTTGCATAAAAAGTGCGACATTCACCAGTCCAATCATGACGGGGACTTCCACCAGCGGGCCGATGACCGCGGTAAACGCCACGGGACTGGCCACGCCGAAAAGCGCCACGGCAACGGCAATGGCCAGTTCAAAATTATTGCTTGCGGCGGTAAAAGAGATTGTTACCGTCTGTGAATAATCCGCTCCGATTTTCCGCCCCATCCAGAAACTCACTAGAAACATGACCACAAAATAAATCAGCAGCGGAATGGCTACGAACAGGACCGATCCGGGTGCGGCGATAATCTGCCGACCTTGCAGGGCGAACATAACCACAATGGTCAGCAGCAGGGCAACAAGTGTCAGCGGGCTTATGCGTGGAATAAAATTGTGTTCGTACCAGTTCCGGCCGCGGATTTTTAAAAGAATATAACGCGTGGCCATCCCGGCCAGAAACGGAATCCCCAGATAGATCAGCACGCTGCGGGCAATACTTAAAATAGAAATCGCCGCCAAGTCCACATTTCCAAGATGCAGGCCCAGCAGCGGCGGCAATATTTTGATAAACACCCACGCATACAGACTGTAAAATACTACTTGAAAAATGCTGTTAAAGGCCACCAGACCCGCGGCATAATCCGTATTTCCGTTGGCCAGATCATTCCATACAATCACCATCGCAATACAGCGGGCCAGACCAATCAGAATCAGACCCACCATAAAAAGCGGATGGGCGCGAAGAAACAGAATCGCCAGTCCAAACATCAGCAGCGGGCCAATGACCCAGTTCTGAAAAAGGGAAAGCCCCAGCACGCGGGTGTTGCGAAACACTTTACCAAGCTCTTCGTAGCGGACTTTTGCCAGTGGCGGATACATCATCAGAATCAGGCCGATTGCGATCGGCAGATTGGTGGTGCCGAATTCAAAATGGGCCATGGTCGCCGGCAGACTATGCCAGGCGTAACCCAATCCAAGGCCCGCACCCATTGCCAGGAAAATCCAAAGGGTTAAATAACGGTCCAGGAACGATAATCTTCTGGTTGTATCGCTCATGTTTCGGCCCCCGCCGACAATATCCGCTTGGAAGAATCACTGGAAAATGCGGGAGTGAATTCTTCGCTGGAAGGTTGCAGCGAATGCGGCAGCGATTCCACAAAGGCCTTGATTTGATCCCGCACTCGCCGATAATGCTCAAGTGCCTCTTCCGGGGTTTTGGCGGTTTTTGCCAGTTTGGGTGGATCATCAAAACCTACGTGCACCACTTTGGCTTTCGAGCCGAGCCACGCCGGGCAGGTTTCATTGGCATGGCCGCAGACGGTAACCACAAAATCAAATGGAACGTCACGCAGATCCCCGGCGGTTTTGGACTTATGCCCGGATATATCGACTCCCGCTTCGGCCATGACCTTGACCGCATTGGGATTCAGTCCATGGGTTTCAATGCCGGCGGAATATGCGATCAATACGTCGCCCTTGAGCTTTCGCGCCCAGCCTTCAGCCATCTGGCTGCGGCATGAATTGCCGGTGCACAGGAAAAGTACGTTCAGTTTGCCGTTCATGGTGATGTTCTCCGTTCAAGTCGTTGCGGTCCCGTCCAGTATCTGGCTGCGACAGAATATAAATATGGAATGCCGTATATTAACAAAGACGTATATATTGCTGAAAAAAAATGGATGTCATTTGCATCGTTCCTTTGTCCCGTTGCAACATCCGCGCTGATCAAGCGTGGCACGGTCGCGTGAAAGTTCCGGCACATCCGTAAAGCAGCAGTCCAGGCAATGGAGAAGATTCTTATGAAATGCATGGTTTGCCGGGGCCAGATGATAGTGCATCCACAGTCCTTCGCGCCGCGCCCGCACCAGCCCGGCGCGCCGCAGATAAGCAAGGTGGCGGGAGACTTTGGGCTGGGATTGGTCCAGGATGGCGGTAATATCACACACGCAAAGCTCACCCTGCGCAAGTAAATTGAGTATTCGCAGGCGGGTATGATCGGAAAAAGCGCGAAACATCAGGTTGACCGCTTTAACGTTCATCCCGGGTGGAGTGACAGTAGCTGTTTCCCGCGTCTTCATATTCTCACTATATACGCGCAATCAAATATAGTCAAATACAGGGCAAGTTCATTCTGGCTCCACGATTGCTGTAAGGCTGTCTGTCGGAGCTAATAACCCAAATAATCCATCAGTCCCGGCAGCCCGCTGAATATCGATCCACCGTAGCCGCCCATTGATCCGATTCCTCCCGGACTGAAAACGTTTTGTAGATGTGTCTGGGTTGAGCGCATTGCATCCAGGTCTGCCTGCATATTCATGTTGGCGATGCCGAGTTTATCGCGCAGCGCAATAATCTTCGGGTCCTGACTATTGGTCAATTCATAATACAGCCGTTGCAGCAGAGGTCTCTTGCCAACATCCAGCCACGCTCCGCTGCATTTTTTGCAAATCTGAATCGGAACCGGTATCAGCGGATTCAGCCGGTCGATCGTCATTTGAACATGGCAATCGGGGCATTGCATGGGCTTTTTTGTGTCCGACTCCACGGCTAGCGCCGCCAGGGATCGCAGGTCTGGAGGCGCGCCAACTGGCGGTGAAGTGGCGTCCGTTGAAGCCGGTGATTGGCCGGAAGGCGCATCGGCTGGTTCCGCGGCGATTGGTGGCGGAGTTCGCACCAGATGCATCAAGGCCGGGCGCGAAACCCATTCGCCAAAGCAACTGCTGCATGTTTTGACATGGAAGTTCCCTTCCATGACATCGGTCATAATGACAAAGCACGATGGGCAACGTGGCATAAAAACCGCCTTTAACACCCGGAAAAGAATGGAGCCCCGGGTCATTGCCGCATTGTCCGGAAAATGAACGAATTATACAAGTGTTCTGGCGTCTGATTCCGCCCAGGGGCGTGGGGCACCCACATGGCAACGCGATTGAAGCATGGAAGCCACGGCGACACCACATGCCGCGGTTAGTCATCAACGGTAGTCTGAAGCGGCCTGGCGCAGACTTCCGGCGATTGAATACCGGTTGATTCCTCGGCAATTTCCAGCATGACCTCTGAAAGAAGGTCAGCTGCGGGCATCGGCCGCCGAAAGTAATGGCCCTGAAACAGGTTGCAGCCGCGTGCCGAAAGAAAATCAAGCTGTTCGCCGGTTTCAACGCCTTCAGCGACCACACTTATTTTGTGATGCCGGGCGATTGCCAGAATCGCCTCCACCAGTACGACATCGTTGGAATCAGCGGGTACGCCGCGCACAAATGACCCGTCAATTTTTAGCTCGGCGACGGCCAGCTTGCGTAAATAACCCAGCGAGGAATAGCCTGTGCCAAAATCGTCGATCGAAAAGCGGATTCCTAAGCGGGCAAGTTCTTCCATTTTAAGATTGCCTTCGTCAAGATTATCGATGATCGCGCCCTCGGTTAATTCCAGCACCAGCCGGTCGGGCGAAACGCCTGTGGCCTCAATAATCCGCCGCACGGACTGTACGAAATCAGGAGATTTGAATTGCCGTGGACTGATATTTGCGGAAATGGAAAAATCGCGGCCCGCGTCCTGGAACTGTTTTAGCAATTTGCACGATTCCAGCAGTACCCAATCACCGATTGAACTGATTAACGAAAGACTGTCTTCAGCCATCGGAATAAATTGACCCGGCATGACCATTTCATGGTCGGTCTTCTGCCACCGGATCAGCGCTTCGGCTCCGGTCATATTGCCCCGCGCGTCCATCTGCGGCTGAAGGAACAGTCGGAATTCGCCCCGGCGGATTGCCTCATACAATGAATCCTCCAGTGCCAGTCGTACCTCAGCGGATGTCTGCATAAATTGTTCAAAGAAACAGGTTGAATTGCGTCCCGCCTCTTTCACGCGGTACATGGCGGTGTCCGCCTGCTTCAAAAGGTCGCCGGCCGGCTGAACATCTCCGGAGAACATCGCGATGCCGATGCTTGCGGTCACGCGGTGTTCGCGATCGGCCAGTGTGATTGGTTCAGCCAGGCTGTTGCGAATGGATTCCGCAACCGAACTCGCCACATGCATGGCCGCTGAATGCGAATCTGCCAGTTCCGGCAGAAGGATGATAAACTCGTCACCGCCAAGGCGGGCCACCATATCCTTTGGCCGCAGGGAGGCAGTCAGTCGCCGGGAAATTTCCCGCAAAAGCGTATCGCCTGCGTCGTGGCCCAGCGCATCGTTGACATCCTTGAAGTTATCAAGGTCCATGCACATTACCGCGCCGTGCACGTTGGTTTCCGCCGCGTGCACGACGGCCCGATCCAGATTGTCCAGTAACGCTCGCCGATTGGGTAATCCGGTCAACGGATCAAGTGTTGCAAGGCGCGAAAGTTCAAGTTCGGCCTGTTTGCGTTCCGACACATCCACGCGCAACCCGATGAAATGGGTCGGCTTTCCGGCCTGATCGCACACGCGCAGCGCGCGCAGTTCGTACCAGCGTGTTTCGCCGTTGTGCTCGTGGCGAATCGTGGATACCGGTGATTCGCCGGAGGTCTTTTCGCCATCGCGCCAGCCGGCATAATGGGTCAATAAATCATCACCAAACAGTATTCGGCAGCCGTGGCCGCGAATTTGCTCTGCGGTAAGGCCGCTCACGCGTGCAAACGCATCGTTCACATATACCACAGATAAATTTTCATCACACGCGTCGGCGATAATCACTCCG
>JAJZOA010000107.1 GCA_021852225.1 Planctomycetota bacterium | reverse complement strand
GATCGTGGGCAGCGGTTCCACCGCTTTTTTACGCTTGGCCATCCATGGCTCCTTTCTTAATACCGGTCATGATTGTAACGGAAAACCCTCTTTTGAGATAGTTTCTTAGCCCCTGCCTTGATCAGCATATGTAATGTTCAGACCGGAGCAAACGCTGAAATCTTACGCTTGTCACTTTTATGATAATGTTTACACTCCTTTCAGGGGACGGTAAACTTCACAGGTAGATAATTTCGTAGCGCATCAGTATGGCTCAATGTCCATGATCTTATAATCTGTTTGGCTTTTTTCTATCGGGGAAAGTCATGTTCGCTGATACTGGAACGTGGGAATGGGCGGGAACACAGAAATATTTGGACGGCCTAGGCCAAAAGTCCCTTGGCTTGTGTGCGCATTATGTCAGGCTGGCGATTGTACACGGCGGCATTCAAATTAACGTGACCAACTATGCCAAGGACTTAGGCCCCAATCTTTTTGCCAAAGGGTTCATGTCTGTTTATAAGGGGAACAAACTCAAAACTTTTCCGCTTCGCCGGGGCGATGTAGCGGTGATCAACGGATTTGTAGCAGACCGGACCGTTTCCGCGCAATACAAAGATAAACCACTTTATCACCCGGGCGCTGACGGGAAACAGCATCTGGTTCCCCATACGGCTGGCCACGCGGCGATTTACGACGGCACTCACTGGTATTCGGATTACAAGCAAAAGGATACGAAAAGCCCCTATCCGGGAGATGAGTACCAATCCGTCAAACCAAATTTTAGCATTTACCGATATACCGGCTTCATCCGGCCCGCGCTTCAGGATGCCGTGATGTCGCTTGCCGCGGCCTTGGGCCTGCCATTAGCCCCGGTGGTTCAAAACGGGCTTACCACAGCCGTTAAATTTCTGAATCTTGATCGCGACCTATTAAGCAGGGAAATGTGCTGGCATCTGAAACTGGGAATCGGAATGGGAATCGCCGAACCGGAAAAAGCCGAAAATTACGTAGAGACATACCTCCGCGGAATCGATTTTCATTCAACGGTTATTGTCACCACATTAAAGCCCGGTACGCTGCTTTCGCGTCATGAATGGCAACCTGACGAGGCTATGAAACGCCCTTCAAATTGTGATTTGAAAGATCACTTTCCGACCTTCAGGAAGCCATTTATTTTCTTTACAAAGCCGGGGGTTTCGCCGCTGCAAACCGGAACCAGTTTTCCAGTATCTCGTTTCCGCGAATTTGAAGTCATGAGGATAGTCCGCGCTTTGCAAAGCACGGCGGCGGGAATCCGCTTTACGCAGCCAGGGATGGCAGATATTGTTCGCAGTGGCGGCGGGGTGCAATTTATTCTTAAAAACGCGGACGCAAATGCGCTTGTCGTCGAGCAGGTCTCAAGTGTCAAATCCCGCAATGTGGACCGGCCGTCTTCTACCAGCGTTAATTACCGGCCATTTTCCTGATTTAGCCGTGGCATTCCATCTGGCAGGGTCAGGCCGTGTCACAGCCGCGCCGCGCATTTAATGAATTGCGCAAAAATCCCAGAAAAGTCGGCAGGCCTTCGGCAGTCCAGGCCTTCTCAATGGCGGAGGCGAGTGCTGAATTCGATTTTCGCAACGAAACCAGAAGCGGGTAATCCGGCGAATCCGTCGGGGCGTGCAGGTGGCTGTCATGTGCATCGGCAAAGTAAAGGTATCCGGTGCCATCGGGTGATGGCATCAGAGAAATTTTCATGTGCGGATATTTTTCCTGTCCCAGACGTAGCCGATACATCGCGCCCTCATCGCATTGGCTTACCTCAAACCATTCGGGCATGATCGGCATTTCATCCGGTGCGGCAAGGACCGGCTTCTGCCTTTGACGAACCACTTCCGGCAGATTCCCGGACGGATAGGCCAGCGCCAAATAAATACTCATTGCACGTTTCAACTCACCGGCACTCGGAAGGGGAATGGAAGGTTTACCAGACATAAATCACTCCGCATGGCACCGGCCGCCGTTAAGACCCACAGGCAGGACGGGATGAAGCAACGTATTTTACCACATTGTTACAAAAGACAAGCCCTTCGCTTCGCAATTAGCAAAATATTGCCCAAACCGTGCGAAATTTCTTGAGTTATTTGTCGGATTGCCCATATAATGCCCAAGGCGACGCGATTCCTTTTCAATCACCGGGCTAATGACCGATGATAATAAAGGACGTTAAACGGGTTGGCGTCCCGAGGCTTCGCTGAAAAAAAGGGCGGTCCGACCAATAAAACTGCGGCCGGGAATGGGAATGGCATTGGTGGATAGAGGCGACATGTCCGTGAACGTGCTGATCATTGAAGATGATGTGGACCTTAACGATCTGGTTTTTTCCCATCTGGCGTTGGATAAATTTGTCTGCCGGCAGGCGTTTTCCGGGGAAGAGGGACTTACGCTGGCGCGCAACCTGCACCCGGATGTAGTGGTACTGGATCTGATGATGCCCGGCATTGACGGTTATGAAGTCTGTCGGAAACTTAAAGCTTCCCGATCTACCTGTGATATTCCAATACTGATTCTCAGTTGTATGTGCCGCGATGAACGTGCCGGTGAAGGCTGGCGGGCCGGAGCATGGGCACAAATGGGCAAACCGTTTGAACCGCGCAATGTGGCTCGCCAGATTGAAGAGGCCGCCCGCTGGCGGCAACAGACAATTCAACGGCCACCCAATGGCGAATTTCTAATTGACATCAAAAATCTTCGGGCCGCAGCGCGCGGGCTTGCGGAAATGCTTTGTGTTCTGGTGAACCGCACTGCCGCCGACGACGCCGCCGTCGGCCAGATTCGCGATGCGTTTGTCGCCCTGGAAGCAGCCGGGGCCATGCATTCTGTCCGGGTAGTTTATTCCGTAGAGCCGGCATCACCACTCAGTGGCGAAAACCCGACCGGCGGAGCGCTTCGCTGCACACTGTTACCGATGCCCGCATCCACATCAGACGCGCCCCATGCCATGGCACCCGCCAACGCTAAACCAAACCCCGTCGCGGCTACCAGCGAACCAAACTGGATCACCGAGTTCATTGCCACCAGCGCCATGCGTCGACTGGCCCCACTGCCTGAACAGCGTCCGGAATTTTTTGCCGCGGATATTCGACTAGAACGCCGATTTCCACCTGGTGGCATGATCAGTCCATTGGACGGCAATGTGCGGCCAGTCACCACATCAGTCAAAACCAATGCTCCCCATGGACCATAACAAATTTGAATCCAAAAGAAATTGAGTTGGGCAAACGAGCGGGAAAAGGCTGCCCAAAGGCCGCGCGCTTGCCCGAAAACTGTCAGACGAGAAAGCTTAAAACCGCTGTTATGCCAAGGCCAATCATCTGTGCCAGGAAACCTTTTTAAAATTGCCCAGGCCACAGATAACCATCCAAGTCTGGGAAATGCGCAGCACCGTGGTGAGTTGGGCATGGCAATGGCCGGTTCAGGACAAAGGTGGAATCGGAGGCGGACCAGAGGGCGGCTCCTTCGGGGCTTCCGGCGGTTTGGAAATGCGCGGCGGCGGAATATCTTCCGTATAACCCGCCGCCCTTAGTGCCCTCTTTCGCTTAATATTTTTGAATTCCGCCTCCGTCAATTCGCCGTTTAGGTACATTTTTTCAAGGTCGATAAGTGAAAATCCGACACCCTCATTCGATTCATTGCCGCCCATAAATGACTTGCGCACGCGCATCGTAATTACCCAGCCGATTATCGCCAGCAGAATCAGTCCCACACATGCGGCGAAAATCTCGATTATCGTATGTGTATCGGCCAAGCAGCGGACTCCAAAACGATCAGTGCCAAACCAGCGGACTAGACGCCCGATTCACTTCATTCTATCCAGAAATTCCGCATCCGGGCAACCGCCTCTGTTCCCGACAATTCAATACGGAAATCCCCAAAACCCGCATAAATCGAGCATCCCGGTCATGGCTTGATTAGTCACGCGCCATTTTCCAGCGCCACCGGGCGGGGCTTTGCCGAAATGGTGAGCTGGAGATTTTTATAGACAGCGGCTTCTGCCGGGGTTATCTGATGCTGCCGCCGCGCAAAGGTGCCGGGAATGGCCGGCTTGAGATCCGGGGAAGTTGGCCCGTCATGCCGGGCCAGAACCTGATAATACTGGTTTCGCTGGGCGGGAATCCAGCCGCTGTCGCGAATCAGGCGGCAGATCATTTCTTCGGAGAGTTTATAGGTGGTGCCCGCACTGCTGACCACGTTTTCTTCCATCATCACGCTGCCCATGTCGTTGGCACCAAAAAACAGCGCCAACTGACCTATTTTCGGCCCCATGGTTACCCAACTGCTTTGCAGATTCAAAATGTTATCCAGATACAGCCGCGCCAGCGCCAGCATACGCAGGTATTCATTGGCGTCTGCCAGTCGAACGGTACGTCCGTCATCAAATTCAAAGGGAACGCCCGCATCCGGGTTCCATTTACGTTTGCGATCCAGCGGTGTGTTATCGGGCTGATAAGTCCAATGAATAAACGCCGTATAGCTTGCCGGTGCGTTGGCCAGCGCCCAATCCTGACGCAGGCGAATGCGCGATAAATGATCCAGGCGGTCATCAATGGTTTCTATATGGCCGATTAGCATGGTGGCACTTGTGGCCATACCCAGCTTATGCGCTTCGGACATCACGTCCAGCCACGCTTCGCCGGTGCATTTGCCCGGGCCAATACGTGACCGCACACGATCGGAAAAAATTTCCCCGCCGCCACCGGGAACCGTTGCCAGTCCGCAATCTTTAAAACGCCTTAGAATTTCCGCCACCGGCAGTTTGAAAAATCGTGAAAATTCCACAAACTCGGGCGGGCTGAAGGCATGTATGTGAACATTGGGGAATTTTTCCCGAATTCCACGCAATAAATTCTCATAATATTCGATCGGCAGATCCGGGTTCATGCCGCCCTGCATCAGAATCTGCGTTCCGCCAATGGCGGTGAGTTCCGCAATTTTCTGATAAATTTCATCGTAACCAAGTGTGTAAGCGTCCGCGGCCTTTGGATCATTGCGCTTAAAAGCACAAAAGGTGCAACGGGCGGTACAGATATTCGTGTAATTAATATTGCGGTCTATGACATAGGTGCGGTAGTCCTCTGGATGCAACCGCTGGACAACGCCAAACGCCCAACGCCCCAGGTCCGTAAGGTCCGCATGATGGTAAAGTTCCAGGAACTGCGTATCGGTCAGACGTATCTGACCCGCAACCACCGCATTGATGTCAAAACTCGGACGATAGCGCTTACCTGCGGGCGCAGGAACAGGAATGGGCGAACCAGCGGGTGAAGTTTCTGTCGGCATGATGAACGATTTCCTCTGCTTTCACAAATATTTGAAACATTTGCGAGCTTTCCTTCATCATAGTATCCACCCAAGGCCTCTTGCAAGCCCCAATAAGTGCGTATACTGATAGGCAAGATGCTACTGCGGTTACCAAGGCCATCTATGTAAGACTAGGCCCGGCGGCCACCGCACACCGGCAGATGACCTTGTGGTCTTCCTTTTACCCAACGGAGCCTGAAAGATGTCGAATATCACCAGCACCAATTCCGGCGGCACGGCCCCTTTAGCGCCGAAATCTTCCTCGTCCCGGCGGCGGCGCTGGCCGCTAATTTTGGGCGGCGTTTTTATCCTGCTGATCCTCCTGCTGCTTGCCTTGCCAAGCCTCCTGTGTACCGGACCGGGCGTGGCCATCATTCAATCGGAGATCAACAGCCGAATTCGCGGGAATGTCACCATAGGTCAATTGTCCCTGGGCTGGTTTAGTCCTGCCGGAATTCAGGGCCTGACGGTTCGCGATCCGGCGGGCAACGTGGTTCTGACCGGAGTCAATGTGAAAACGGGGCTGAGCCTGATCCACCTGGCTGCCAACTGGAAAAATCTTGGCACGGTCAAGCTCACGGTTAAGAACGCCACACTTGGGCAAAGTGCCGCCGGATTAAATTTGGCCCAGGCTTTTGCCAGTCGGACGCCTGCGACGGCCGCAACACCTGCCACCACAACAGCACCGGCAGGTTCGCCCGCGCCGCAAGCCGCCGGTTCGCAACTTCCAGCCATTGAATTGAATTTAACGGCTGCAATCAATCACCTGACCTTTCGGTCTCCCACCGGGCCACAGGTGCAAGCTGAAGACACCCTTATGACACTGGCACTGAATCTGAAGAAAAATCATCAGCCGGTCAAAATAACATTTGCCACACAGGTTGGTCTGGCGGGTAAACCATCCGCTAAAATTACTGCGGATGCCGCGTTGTATCTTTTCGCAAATCGGCGGATGCGGCCGATTAATAAGATCAGTGGTCAAACCAATCTGGCGGTCTTTGGACTCGACTTGGCCGCCCTGCAACCAGTGCTGGACTCTGCGGGCATTAAAATCAGCCCGACGGGTGATTTGAATCTGACGCTGGCGTATGCATCGCTTTCCGGCATGGCAGGAAAGATTCATGGGAATCTGACCATCGACCACTGCATGCTTGCTGGGGCGGCATTAAAAGGGGATCGCGCCAATCTCGGCCATGTTCAACTGCCTGTTGATTTTACCTGGGACCAGACCGACTTCCACATTCAGCAACTTGGCTTGACTTCCGAAATGGGAAATCTGGCGGTAACCGGTGGTGGAGCGATCGGAGCAATACTCCCGAGTCAATCCACCACCGAAAAAGTCGGCAGCGCGTCGTTAAAAGTTACCGCTGCGGCACCGCTGGCAAAAATCATGACCGAGTTGCGCCATACTTGCCAGATTCCAGCGGGTATGAACGTCAGTGGCGGTCAGACGTCGTTCGCCGCCAACGTCACGCTGCGAGGCCCGCTCCAAAGCGGCACCACACCATCTGGTCTGAACGGTCAATCCGCCAGATTGCCGGCAGCCGATGGCACAGTAACATTCAAGCTCTCGCCGCTGACCCTTGTCGCGGCCGGTCATAAACGTCCGCATGTTTTAAGTGTTGGGGCGAATATTGGCTTTGACACAATGGGCAAGCCCCTTACCGCGGCAGTGGATATGACTGTCACCCATGGCCGCGGACTGCCCGCGATGCTCGCCATAACCGCGAACATTCATGCATTAAAGAACAGGTCACTGCTTCCAATTGCGGCAATGACCGGCACTGTCGAAGTCAAGGCCCGCCAATTTGCATATTTCCGTGAAATATTACGCCGCGTCAACGCGCCCATCACCGTGGATGGCGTACTGCATGGCAAGATTCTGGCCACAATAACCAAACCAGGCGAAGGTACCCTGGCTGGCAACCTGGTGGTGAAACAACTCTCTCTGGGTGGATCCCTGCTGCATGGTGACAGCCCGCAACTCGGCACCTGCACCGTGGCAATGGACGGCGCGCTGGCGGCTGGAAAATTGAACGTGCGTAACTTTTCAATCACCGCAGCCCCCTTTCGTTTCAGTGCCAAGGGCCATACAACGCTGAAAGCGATTGATGCCATACGATCTGGCAGCACAAATTGGGGCACGACCGGACTGCAAACACAAATGACACTCAACGCGCCACTTATCGCGGCAAATTTGCCCCACATGTTGAAACTCAATGGCAAAGGTCTGCACCTGAAAACCGGGTCCATCCACCTGACGGCCAGCCTCACCAGCCAAGGAAACAATTCCAGTGTTTCAGCTAATTTGGGGGTTTCCGGCCTGGCGGGCAGAATTCAGGATCGGAAATTCCAAATTGCACCCCTTGAGCTTACCGCTCTGGCGGACCGCACGGAAAACAAATGGAATGCGGATCACATCCGACTGATTCAGGGCGCGACTCGCACTGAACCGAATATCGCCATTCAAGTTCAGCGGCTGAAGGGCCGCCCAGGCGCGTTTAACGCCACCGTAATGTTGAAACTCTCCGCCTTGGCCGCCCAAGCCGGCGAACTGGTG
>JAJZOA010000270.1 GCA_021852225.1 Planctomycetota bacterium | reverse complement strand
TTCGCCCCGATATTTATTGTTGTGCCGCCGTTGTAACTGAACGCAGCACCATTTGAACCCACCACTGTGCCGGAATCGTTAATGCCATTTGCGCTGGAGGAATTGGGAATAATAGTAAGGCTGTATTGCGCGGCATGGGCGGTTGAAGACATGTTAAGGCCAATGGTCATCGCGCCAAGAAAGGCCGCCGAGGCGGTAATATGTGCAAGCCGACGGGAATGAATTTTCATGAGGTGCTCTCCATAAGGGCGCGGCTCAGGCCGGAAAGTTATCCGCCGCGCAATTGCCGTAATAAATGGGAGAGCTACTCACTCAAAATCTCTCCCGATCCGCAGTGAACGGATCATAATGGAAAAAAAATGATTTACAAGAAAAATATCGGGATATGCAGCGTCTGATAATCCATCGCGTTAATTGTTGCCAGCCGGGCTTCGTCGGCATGGCGAATGGCGATGGCTGCTTTTCGCATATCCAGTTTTTACTTTTTGTCGGCGACAGTTGTTCAGGATTCAGGCCCTGATCGCGTCTGATATATAAGGATCGGATATTTGAGAAAGCCACGTTCCAATGCGGAATATATGTATAATCTAGATATGTGTTTATGTGAATATTAGCTTGGCGGACGCCGGCCGTCGGTTTTAAGCCGCTCCACCACATCACGGGCGACCCAGCTCATGGCGTCCATGGCACCTTGCGTGCGCGCGGCCAGATGGGGGGCCAGAATCAGGTTCTTGACACCCCAAAGCGGATATTCCGCCGGTGGGGGTTCGGGCTCGTGCACATCCAAAGCCGCGCCGGCCAGACGACCGCCTTGCAGGGCGACTGCCAGTGCCGCCGCGTCAATGACTTCCCCACGGGAAGTGTTAATTAAATATGCGGTCTGACGCATGCGCTCAAGGGCGGCGGCGGAAATTAAATTCCGGTTGCCTTCCACATGGCTGACGTGCACCGTCAGGATATCCGATTCCGCGTAAAGCTCGGGTTTGGTTACGCTTCGGGCGGGAAAATCCACATGTGCCGCCACGTCCAGAAGGTCGTTGTAAATGACCCTCATGCCGAACGCGTAGGCCACCCGCCCCACCGCCCGGCCGATTCGCCCCATGCCCAGAATGCCCATGGTTTTGCCGTGCAGTTCCAGCCCGCGTATGGTTTTCCGGTAGGCGTGAAACGCCTCGGCGGAAATCGAATCCGGAACGTGCACGAGCGGCCGCCCCAAATGAAATATCATATTAAATACATATTCACATACTGCGTGCATGTTGGCACCCGGAGTGGAAATAACCGCGACGCCCCGGCGGGCGCAGGCGGCTTGATCAATATTTTCCAGGCCCACGCCGGCCCGTCCGACCACGCGGAGTTTGGGGGCCGCGGAAAGCAGATCATCGTTTACCTGGGTGTAGGTACGCACAATCAGGCCATCGGCCAACGCCAGGTCCTTGCGCAACTGTTGTGGATTTTTCCAGCTTGATTCAATGACGTCCACCTGGCCTTTCAGCCAGGCGAAGGGAATTGCTTCGAGTCCTTCCGTTACAACCACACAGAATGCCATAAGAATAATGCCTTCATGCTTATCGGTTACAAATGTTAGATTCCGAATATTGCGGACAAAAGCCAGTTATGGAGAGGCGTTATCCGGGGCACGCATGTCATCCGGGTTCAGACCCACGCCGCGGCACCATTCCTGGTAGGCCGCGGGGGCAATTTCGCTGGGTTTTATTTCGCTTCGCCCGCCCCAGAACACATTGGTGTATGCGATTGGAATGCCCGTGGATTCAAGGTGCCGGTCAATGGCCGCCTTGTGGGCCAGGATAAGGTTTTTGTCTTTGCCATGGGCGACTCCCATGACGTTGACATTTCCGAATTCCGGTCCGCCTTCACGCCAGTAGGCATGTGTCATAATATGGAAACGTCCCACTTCGCATCCAGCTTCAATTTCCCGTCCGGCGGGAACCGCCCAGTGAAACAGAGCGTTGTATTGCGTGACCTTGTCGCCGGTGGGAAGCGTTTTGACATGTTCCAGAAATGTGGAAAAGCGGCCAATCACGCCGAGCGTATGGAGGTCGGCCGCGACTTGAAAAAAATGATCCAATGACATGCCGATTTCAGCGGCGCGCGGCAGCCAGATATTTTGACAAATTTCAGCCGGCGCAAATTCACGCTTCAATGCCACCAGCACCTGCCATTGTTCATCGGTCAATGTGACCACCGTCGTGGGGATGGCTTCGGCCGGAACGTCCGCTTTGCTGCCGGGTTCAAGCCCGCGCCGGCGGACATGGCCCACGCCCAGCGCGAACAGCCGTTTGGCCGGCATTAACTTGAAGGAAACCGCGCCGATTCGCTGCTGCAGGTAACGGCAATGCTTTTCCAGTGAATATCCCTGCGGAACCTTCAGTGTTGTCCAGAGCCGGTATTTTGATCCTGTGGTCTGGCCATCGGTACTGCGAATGACCACATGACCGGAAAACGGGTCCTGTTGAAAAAGGTAATCAAAAGCCGCGTTGAGTTTTTCCGCCGGCACTTCCCACGCCACCAGGCAGCCTTCCGCAAGGCTGGTGGCCAGCAGCGTCTGTCGCACGCGGCGCACCACGCCGCCGCGCAGCATGGCGGTAATGCGCTCAATAACCGTATTGGTTTCCAACCCAGCCATGTTGGCGATTGCGCTGATCGGGTCGGTTTGAAAGCCCTGGATTTTGTCCTCTGAAACGGCAAGGATTCGGGCATTGATCGCATCGTGAATGTCGATGGGAATCTGCGCCTCAGAGGCCGGCGATGGAATGGTTGAACTGGTCATGGAAGCACCCAAAAAATACCGGCGGCGCGATTGCCGCCATTCTACCTTAATAATTGGAACCATCATGACGAATATGCACCACGGGGCGGGCGTTGTCGTCATCACACAGGCCGCCCTGTATGGCGGTGCCGATTATCAGCTCATGGTCGGTTTTGAAATTCACACGCTGGTGCATGTCGCACCATATCCAGGCGCAGGCTTCGGTCAAAATCATTCCGCCGTTGTCCAGTCGGCGCGTTTTAACACCTTCAAACGCGGAATCACCGGTCAGGCGCTGTCGGGCATATTTTCGCATCAGGCTTTTATCCCCGGCATGACAGACGTTTAACGCGAATCCACCTGTGTGTTGAATAACATTCGCAATTTCGCGATCGCGGTGAATGGCGACCCCAATACAGATCGGCTCGCGGCTGAGCTGCTGAACGAATGAAACCAGCATGGCCGAGGCGTCGGGTCCGTGGCCGGTGGTGAGAATAAAAATACCACTGGGAATTTTACCAACCGCTCGGAAAAGCGGCAAAATAGGTTCAACGGTGCTGTCAATAATCACTGAATACTCCAAAACAGTTCCGCCGCAACAGGCTTCCAATCCTTATTATAGGGAAATGGGGAATACAGGCCAGCGAAAGCCAGCGGCGCTGTCACGTCCTGATATAGGTTGTCACTGTTGGCAATGGAAATATCAGGAATTATGGTATGCGTGGACGGGTAATAAAGCGGTTTAGTGAGTATTTCAAACTGGGTGTGGTGGAGGAGTTTGAGCAGGGAAGACCCGGGTCGATTACGGAGGCGCGACTGCACCACGGGATTTCGGGCGGAACGACGATTCAGACCTGGTTAAAAAAATATGGAAGGAATCATTAGATGGCGAAGGTGGTACGAGTGGAAAAGCCAGGCGAACAAGATCGGATACAGGAGTACAAAAAGCGTATAGCGCAGTTGGAGCGGGCGTTGGGGACACCGCCGGCGGAGAATGTGTTGAAGCCGCGGCGTTTTTAGATGATGTTAATCGCCCGACTGGCCACCAGCGCCACAAGTCCCAATGAAATCATTGATTGGAGCATAATCAGTACTTTTGCCCAGCGCGAAAGTATGGCGGTGTCGGTGGGTGAAAATGCCGTGCTGGTGTTGAACGCCAGAAATAAATAATCTAAAAACCGCGGCGACCAGGCCTGTCTTTTGGCGGTGGGTAGCAGCATTTGCGGAAACAGAAAGCAGCCTTCATCATGACTGCCGCGGAGGGACCGCGCGTGCGGACCCCCGGCATCCAGCCGCCAGTACCAGAGCGCGAAAACCACGATATTCGTCGCCCAGAGTATCGCCGCCGACGCCAGCATAACGCCCGCGGATTGCGAATGTTTGGGAATTGAATACACCAATACCGCCAGTGCGGATGCCACAAACGCCGTTAAGACGCCGGTTACAAAATGACCGACGATATGTGTGGGTCCGTACAACTGGCGGTAGTATAAAACGATCCATAACACCAGAAGCGGCATTAAAATAGTCGGCAACAGCCATTTGGCACCCAGCAGGAGGTTCGGCGGCAGCAGCATGTAAATGCCACATGCAAAAAGTGTCGCACTTACCGGCACCCATAACGGTTCAGGACGCGGAAAAGTCGCACCGGATCGGTTAGAGGGATTGGTTGTGGCATCTACCATGTCTGTTTCCCGTTTTCCTATGACACGCGGTCCGGTCTGTCCGGCGAAGATATTTTGCCCACTCCATACGCGCGTTCATCGCCGGGCAAACCGGCCAATGACAGGAGCCTGCCGCAGTTCTTCCATATTCAGCATACGGGCAGTTACGGCGAACACAAGTACTGCGGCCAGCAGCACCAGCGGCAGCCGCACGGCGACCGCCGGCAGGCTGTAAACCGGTCCAAGCAGGGTGATACCGCCAACGGCAAAATTCATGAGCAGTGCCGCGGCGGCCATGGCGGCTGTTACCACCAGCGTTTTGAAAATATGGCTCGACAACTGTTTTAGTCCAAGCAGGCCGACGCGCCGGCGCAGCAACTGTAAAAGAATGAGGCATTGAATCGCCGCCGATATGCTGGTGCTTGCGGCAATTCCCCCTTCCTGCAGCGGCCAGATCAAAATAAGATTCAGGGTCACGTTCAACGCGACCATGGCGGCGGCAATTTTCATGGGGGTTATCGCGTCGTCCAGGGCGTAAAAAACCCGCACCAGAATCATCTGAAGTTCAAAGGCCCATATCCCGGCACAAAACCAGCGTGCCGCCCAGACGGCACGGACCACATCGGTCGCGTTCACACGGCCGCCAAGGTAAATGGCGCAGATCAGCATATGGCAGATGATAATCATGCCGACGGCCGCGGGCAGGCTTAAAAAAAGGCTTTTGGCGATGGCCGCGCGGGTCAGGCGTTTAATTTCCGGCATATCGTTGGCCACCGCGGCCCGCGAAAGCTGCGGAAAAACCGCAGTGGCCGTGGCCACGCCGAAAATGCCCACCGGCAATAAATAAATGCGCTGCGCTACTGAAAGCTTGCCCAGCGCTCCGGCCAGCATGGGAGTTGCTATCAAATGACCGAGTAGATGAAAATGCGGCACACCACCATGACCATCTGGCGAAAACCACCAAGCTATCTGAGAATCCAGAAAAGTGTTTAGTTGCACTGCGGAAAGGCCCAGCACCATCGGCATCATGCGGCGGGTAATCAGCCGCACCGCCGGGCCGACAATTTCCGCGTGGACCGCATGTGTGGCATTTCGCATGCCGTTCAGATGCACGCCCGCGCGCCGCACATTCAACAGCATAATCGCCAATTGCACGATGCCGGACGCCAGAACCGCCCCAGCAACCCATACAATTCGGCGGTCCAGCGGATAATGGCGCGTCCAGATTGCGACCGGAATTGCCGCCGCCAGAATCATGGCACCGTTGGCAACAATTGGCATCAGTGACTGTGCGGCGAATCGTTCATGGGCCGCTGCCATCGCGCTAAGCAACGCCACCAGGCAGATCGCAATGCAATAGGGGAGCATAATGGCCACCATAGCCGCCGCCAGGCGATTGTTTGCCAGCACTGCATGGGACAGGGCGATGGGGATGGCCACGGCCTCACCAGCGACGACAAGCACAAGCAGCACCAGCGAAAGAATCGCCAGCACCCGACTGGCCAGCGCATTGGCCGCATCGGGGCCGGATTCGGCACGTACCCGCGTGTAAACGGGTAAAAATATGGCGGTCAGCGCGCCTTCGCCAAAAATTCGGCGGAACAGATTGGGAAACTGAAAACCTATCCAGAACGCGGACCAGGTGGTTCCGACGCCCAGGAAATAGCTGCAGGCTTTGTCGCGGGCCAGGCCCGACAACCGTGACAAAAATGTCAACTTGGACATTAGATTGGCATGGCGCACGAACCGTTCGGTACCCTGCCGGGGAGGCGTGGGTGCTGGATTCTCGGGCATATTTTCAATCTGCTGGTCCGCCATGGGCCGGATATCCTTAACCCAAATCAGGGGAAATCCAATTCGTTAATGGGAATCATAATTGCAGGCCGGCTGCAGGCCAAACCGGGTCAAATGTGCCAGCGCCTTCTGGCGCCCGCAAATGGGGATTGATTGGCCTGTTTGCGGGTCGGCCTTACCGGCGGGGGGCATGCAGGCTTTGGCGATCGTCGTCAATGCAGGCTCTCCAACTGTGCTTGCCACAGCCGTTGGCCGGTAGGGTACTGTCCGCCAAGGCGGGCTGCCGTCTGTTGCACCGTTTGGTGGGGGCCTGTGGCATGATTGACGCATTCATGGACGGCAACTAGCATACGTTGACGGAAAAAGGGAGGGGCCTGGGCCGGATTTACAGGCCCGCTCCGTCGCGGATTTTGGCGATTTTTAAACCGGTATTTAACTGGAATCAGCATGGCAGATACGCATAACCCCACACCACACGACGACGCGGACGGTATTGTTCCTTTGTCCAGTGTGCGCAACGCCCATCAGGCGGCAACTGTGGCTGCGGCCGAGCCGACGGACCCCGTTGCCCGGGAATCGCAGTCGGAGGAATCAAATCCCCAGGACGTGCCCTTGGCAATTATTTCCGATATTCACGCCAATTACGAAGCGCTGCAGGCGGTCATGGCGGAAATTCGGTCCAGGAATATTGAACACATCTGCTGCCTGGGGGATGTGATCGGCTATGGCCCCAATCCACTGGAATGCCTGGATGCCGTCATTGAAAATTGTGAATTCACCATTATGGGCAACCATGATTTCGCCATTTTTTACGAGCCATTCAATTTCAATACGGCGGCGGAAAACGCCGCGTATTGGACCCGCGGCCAGTTTGAAGCCGACGCCGACCGTGCCCGTCGCAACCGTCGTTGGCGTTATCTCGGAAATATGCAGACGCGCATGAACCACAAGCGATTCCTTGCGGTGCACGGTTCGCCGCGGCGCCCGATAAATGAATACATTTTCCCTGACGATATTTATTCGGCCACGGTCAAAATTCAAAGCATTTTTGACCGTATTACGCACCTTTGCTTTGTCGGCCATACGCACGTGCCGGGCGTTTTTGTGCAGCAGCCGGACTTCTATTCGCCGGAAGACTTAAACAATGAATATCGCATAAGCGATGAAAAGGCGATCATCAATGTCGGGTCGGTGGGTCAGCCGCGCGACCACGATCCGCGCGCCAGTTTTGCGATTCTGCATTCTGATCGCGTGGAATTTCTGCGGGTCGCTTACGATATCAATACAACAGTGGATAAAGTACGGTCTATCGACGCATTGGATAATTTTCTCGGGCAGCGCCTGCTGGAGGGAACGTAACAATTCGGTGTCACACTGATGAAGCCCGATTACAACGACGAATTTCTGATGCGGACCTTGTTCGGCGGACGGCCAGCGGGGTGTTGGGCTGGCGGAAAATCGGTTTCCACCCAGCTGCCGCAGATGCCCGTGTGGTTCCAGAAAAATATTCCAGATGAGGTTTGCGCCAGCCGCCAGCCCGCTTAAAACAGGAAAATCATGGACTTAAAAAAATTATTTCGACTGATGCTCATTGTGCTTATTGCGGTGCTGGGCACGAATCTGGTCATGAAAGAGTTCTTTGCGCCCAAAGCGAAG
>JAJZOA010000018.1 GCA_021852225.1 Planctomycetota bacterium | reverse complement strand
GCTTAAAGCGGAACTCGACCTGCTGGTGGATGATGAACTTCCAGAGACACGTCGGTCGGCATTGCTGCGCCGCATGGATCAATTTTCTGACGGCTGGCGGCAGATTGCCCTCTGTTTTCTGGAACATCAGGCGCAGCGAAGGGCTTTCCGCGAGTTGGTCAGTGGAAATGCGAATCGCGTTGGGCATGAAAAATCAGTCAAACAATCCGGTGCGCCGCATCGGTTCCTGACATCGGAGAATTTGCGAATTGCCGCCGCAGTGCTGCTGACGGCCACAATTTTCAGCCTGGCCGGGATTTATGAGGGACGCCGTGCGGCATCCGTCCCGGCTGGGCAACCTTTTCTCACCGCATCCGGGACGGCGCTGCCTTCGGTAGCGGAAACCAAAACGAAAAATCAGCCCAGACAGATTCAGATGCTGACGCATTCTCTTCCGGCGCAATTTGGCAGCGCGGCTTATTTTGGCAACCAATATGATGCCGCCCAGAGTGTGCCAACAGCCTATCCCGCCGGATCGGGGAATGCGGATCAGAATCAGATTATGGTAGTCGGGGCAGGCCCGAATCGTGTAATGGCATTTCCGCTTTCGCCAGTTGGCAAGAACGGCCGCCCTGTATATTGATACGGCTTAATTGTTCCGGCTTATTGATCCACAGGATTCCGTACCATGGTTAAGTCACCAGCGAATTTCCGGCACATCCCGCTTCCAAGGGAATCCGCGCGGTGGAATATATCGCAGAGTGGACGCGGCCATTATGCGCTGGCAGAATCGCGAACTTTTTCCAGCCGCGTGCGTAATGTTTATCTGATTCTCCTTCTCCTGATACTGGCGGGTGGCTTGGAAAACAGTCCTGCCACCGCCAGTGTCGCGGAGAGTTCCCTCACGCCGCCCGCATCCGAATCGCAAATGAAGATCAAATCGCCCGCACGCGCGGCGCACTGGCCCGCACACTGGTTAGGTGTGGAGGTGGAAAGAATTCCACCAGTATTCAGTTCTATGGTGGGGCTGCTCCAGAATCAGGGGCTTCTGGTGATCGATGTTGTGCCGTCCAGCCCGGCGGGTCAAGCTGGCTTGCAACCCGGGGACTTGCTGTATGAACTTAACGGGCATCCGCTGATATTGCCCAGCCAATTAATTCAAGCAGCCAACGCCCATCACGGAATGAAGGCCGCACCTTGCAAACTGACCTTCATTCGGCGGGGTAAGCGAGCCACCGTCGTGATAAGCCCGCAACCGCGCCCCGCTTTAAGCGTTATTCAGTCGGCCAGCAAATTGACCGGTGCCGTCGCGACTCCGAAACCCGCATTTCGGTCGGCTGGCCCGGCTAATCTTAGCCGCATGGTTCCGGGGCCAGGAATCCTGGTGCATTTGCAGAACAACGCGGTGCCTGGCGAAGCTTTGCCGCGTTTTTTTTCCGTTACACGATGGACGCAAAAAAATGGCCAACTGCAAACCATGCAAATTGCCACCCAGGGAAAAATATACGACGTGGATATGGCACATCTGGAAAAACTGCCGCCGCAAATAGCAACGCTGGCCAGAATATTCGACCGCCTGCATCAGAATGCATTGCCGGCACCCGCCGTAGCCATCCCGCGGTTGCAACTGTTTAACAGGGCGGTTCGGATGCGCCAACCAGTAAAAAAAATGACGGTTATGGAACGTGAACGCCTGAACTTGGTGCGGCAAATTGCCCTGCTTAACGCAGATATTAAAAATTTAACCGCCGTTCGCCATGAGCTTGCGGCGATGAAAGGCCCTTTGCGATCTACCGAGCCACCGGGCGCAACGGCTCCGGAATCAGGCCCGGAGCGCGAATTTGAATGTAAAATGATTGACGCACAACTCGCCGGACTTACTGCCCAGCGGGCCTGTTTAACGAAATATCTGACGACATTCAACGGGAAATAGACAATCGTTCATGTGATATAGTCCTATTTTCAATTGACGGCCCCACCTGTATTACGGGCAAAAAGCCGTTATGCAGTGGCCTGTCGCACCAGCAATTGCATGCCCGATGTACCAATTACCACCACCGGACTGCCGGAATTGATGACCGCCCCCTCACTGACGCAGGCCATCCGTTTGCCTGAAAAATCGCACGTGCCGGCAGGCCGCAGGGTGGAAACGGCCACGCCCGTATGACCCAGCATGGCCGCCAGTTCGCTGGTTTCCTTCTCTAATCCCTTAATACTTCCTGGCGGCGGCTGGCGCAACACGATCCGCCGGCCCACGGGGCTTTGCGGGTAATAACGCACGGTCAAATAAAGCGCCACCGGTGCGGCACATAAAACCAGGACGACGCCGACGATGCCAGCCAGGGGCGAAACCATGAAACAGGCGGCTACGCCCGCTATGGCCAGGGCGCAGGAAAACACCAGCAGCAACCCGTGCGCCGGAACAAAAAGCTCGGCCATTAACATGACAATTGCGGCAATAAACAGGACCGCTGCGGTCAGAATAAGTTCAATGGGCATGAGAACTGTTCCGGTTGCAAAATTTCAGAATCCGGACACCTCTGCCGGATTGAACGCTTATTATCCGGTATTTACCGGCCGAACCCAAGTGCGATTCTCCGTCTGGTGTGCCACCGTCACAACTGAGCCGGCATTGATGTATTCATTTTCCGCCATGACATCCACCAGATCGTCGCCAAAACGGGCCTTTCCGGCAGGGCGAAGATCTGTTACCGCCCGGCCGACGGCGCCGGGAAACACCACATCACGCCGGGGCGCGGTTTTGGCGTACAAAGCCTCCACATCGGGTGCCTTGCCGGCTGCGATCGCAAAACGTCGCAGGCCAGGCGTTACTTTTAAATACCGCATGAGCGCTAGAATAATCGCTCCGCCGGTAAGCAAACCGAGAGTTGTAACCGTCATACCGGTTCTCAAAGCGCTTAAACTCGCATTGGAATCAAATGAACCGGTATCCGGCGGTATAAACGAAGCGACAATGCCCGCAGCCACCAGCAGCAATCCGGGAACAGCCAATACGCCGATACCACCAAAGTGAATGATATCAAAAAGAATAATGATGACGCCCAGCGCCACAACTGCCAGCACACCCCAGTTGGCCAGGCCGGTAATCAGCGGTCCGCCCAGCAAAAGAATCAGCGCCAGCACCGCCACGCCGCCGGGAATAGTAATTCCCGGGTGGGCAAATTCCATATATCCGCACACCAGCATGATAACGAAAAGAAAGAACCGGACTGTCGGCGTTGACAGCCAGCGTGAAAGATTTTCCAGAAAGTCCAGATGCAGGACATCAATTTTTGCGCCTGTAATCCGCAGTGCGGTGCGCAACTGCAAATGCCCGCGTACTGTCGCGGAACTAAGACCCATGCGAGCCGCATCGCGGGCGTCCACCGTCAGCAGGGTGCCGGCCTTTTTGGCGCGCCGCAAAAATCGCCATTGGTCCGCCAGCGGAACCGGCGCGCCGGCAGCCGCCTTGCCGGCCGGAACCGCAAATAATGCGCGGCGGGCGGCGGGCGTAAGGAATTTTCTTGAGCCATTCGTACCGTTTTCCACTTCATCAATCTGTATCGCCCGATCCACCATTCCCAGCAGAATCAGCATCGGATAGCCTTTTGCGGAATCTTTTTCCAGAGAGGCGGCTATCGGATTGGCCACCTTGGCGTGAAGATCGCTGGCCAGAGCTTTTCCGGCCGATCCGCGAATCCGCAGCGAATCGCCATCACCCAGCATCGCACCAGGGGCCATGACAATTTTGTCGCACGCGGCGGCAATAAGCAGTGATGGGCCGAGTGCCGAACCAGACACAAAGGCCACAGTCGGAATTCCCGCAGACCGTAACAGTCTGGCGGTGGCCAGTGCCGGCTTGGTCACGCCACCGACACTGTTGATGCGAAGAATCAACAGTGAAGCTCCCGCCTTTTTCGCCGCCAGCACGCGGCGCTGCACGCTGGTGAAGGTGATCTGATCTACCGGACCGCGCACGGTAATAATCGCCGCATGATTGTGCGATCTGGCCTCCACTGGAACCAGCCCACCGATTGCGGGCGCAGCCTGAACCATGGCCGATGAAAGGCACAGAAACATGGCCGGGAATAGCCAACAGATGAACACATATCCTATAAGCCGCAAGTGCCCGGGTGTGATCCAATTATTCCCACGCATGTTGTTCATTCTGGTTCCATTTCCTTTGAAATATCATAGATCAGTCGTTCGCCCCCGACAAACCAGTGCCCGACCCGCAAATCACCCGTATTCTGACTGACACCCCACCGGAGTGGAAATACTTGCGCCGCCAGACAACAAGGGTAAATCTTTTGCGCCGGATTTATCACCCGGCCGGATCGGTATACAATTCAGCTGTATTGAACGGACCGGGGCCGTGAACTATCACGGGCGGAACACCGACCGGCCATCCGCCCAGCTTTTGATCCCCAATATTGGATATTCTGTATGCCGGAGGCCAATTTTTCACCTGAAGCTTTGCGTCTGTTCACGCTGCTGCGGCGCGGGCATTATTCCCGCGCCGCCGGTCTTATTGACCGATATCTGGAAAGGTCGACTGCCGAGGCCGTACACTTGAATATCATGCTGCCGGTCATCGGTCTGGCTGGGGCCTGGGCGACACGCGGAGAACTGACCCACGAAGAAAGTCAAAGAACTTTTGCCGACATCCGCAAGGTCCTGGCCAGAATCCGTTTGCAACTAAAGCGGCAACCTCCGTTGGGATTAAAAGTTGTGGCGAGCAATCTGCCCGGCGAAATGCACGGAGCCGGCTTGGAACTGATTGGCGACTGGCTTTGGCGCGACGGCTGGGACGTGATAATCCCACCCATTGATTCGACCGAACGCGTGATTATTCAAACCGTCAAGGAGCACCATCCAGACCTGCTGGCGATATCCTGTTCTATTCCGCGGCAGGCCGCAATAGCGCGGCGGATTATTCGCACGCTTCGCGCCACAGGTTTCAGCCGTTCGATCTGGATTGGCGGCATGGCGATTAACGCCTATCCCGAATTATTTGCGCGATCCATGGCCGATCACACCGCTCCGGAAATCGTGCGGTTTACCCGCTGCCTTGCCACGGAATTCGGCTATTCGACCGCGACTCCGACGGAGTTGTGAGGGGATTTTTAGATGGGCATTCGCAAAGCGCACCGGCCGCCATCGCAAATTGATGGGTATTGGCGCGCTATTCCCGATCTACGATTGACTGCTCCGGGCGATTGTGCCCCCGTGGCGTCTGGAGAGGAAGCGGTTCAATTGAGTCGCGCGACGTTCCGCCGGTTCGTTTAATAGTGGCACAGAGGCCGCATCATTACACCCGCCTTGACCACTTGTGCCCTATTCCATAGCATAACACCAAACGTAAGAAGGCATAGGGACTGCCTGCCGGCCAGCCTTGCCCCGCTGCGGTGCGTAACAGTGAAAGAGTTCTTCGTTATGACAAAAAAGACAGTTGCCCAATTAGATGTTAAAAATCGCAATGTTCTGGTTCGCGTTGACTTTAACGTGCCCCTCAACGAACAGGGCCAAATTACCGATAACCGACGTATCGTCGCGGCACTCCCCACCATTAAAAGCATTGTCGAACGGGGCGGCAAAGCCATTCTCATGAGCCATCTTGGCCGCCCGAAGGGTGGACCGGAAGCGAAATATTCACTCAAGCCGACCGCCATCTGCCTGTCTGAACTGCTGAAAAAACCGGTCAAAATGGCCGATGACTGCATTGGACCCGCGGTGACGGCCTTGACCAGCGCGATGCAGCCGGGGGAAATTCTGGTTCTGGAAAACACCCGCTTTCACAAGGGCGAGGAAAAGAACGACCCCGCCCTGGCCACGGAACTGGCAAAACTTGGGTCCCTGTATGTCAACGATGCGTTCGGCACCGCCCATCGAAAGCATGCCTCCACGTTCGGTGTGCCGGCGGCGCTTGGCCAGGGCAATTGCGCCATAGGCTTCCTTTTTGAAAAAGAACTCAAATTTCTTGGTCAGGCACTGGAACATCCGGTGCGGCCGTTTGTCGCTATTCTGGGCGGGGCGAAGGTTTCCGACAAAATTGCGGTGATCGAGAATCTGCTTTCCAAGGCGGATACCGTGCTGATAGGTGGTGCGATGGCCTATACCTTTTTCCTGGCTCAGGGAAAGAAAATCGGCAAATCACTGTGTGAAAAGGATAAAGTCGGACTGGCGGCAGAGCTGCTTGCAAAAGCCGGCGGCAAACTGATTCTGCCAGTAGATACCGTTATCAGCGACCAGATCAGCGATACGGCACAAACCCAGGTCGTGGCCGGAAATATTCCAGACGACAAAGAAGGCTTGGACATCGGCCCGGCAACCGCCGAACTTTACCGCGCTAAAATCGCTGCCGCCAAAACCGTGGTCTGGAATGGCCCGATGGGCGTGTTTGAGAAAAAACCGTTCCAGAACGGAACCCGCGTGGTTGCTGAAGCACTGGCTTCCATTACCAGCAAGGGTGCGACGACAATTATCGGCGGCGGAGATTCAGCCGCCGCCATTGAACAGTTCCATCTGGCGGAAAAAGTGTCGCACGTTTCGACGGGCGGCGGCGCGAGTCTGGAATTTATGGAAGGCAAGGGGTTTGCGTGCCTGGATATTCTGGACAACGCTTGATGCCGGTGGAACGCAATCGTTTTCCGGTCGTTCCCCGGCCCATCCCCGGTCATTCCATAGTTTGGAAGTGATTCATGAGCAGCAACATTTTTCTACGGCCGCCCCACCTGCCGCTGATCGCGCCCTCCATTCTGGCGGCGGATTTCGGCCGAATCGCCGAGGAAGCCATGGACGCCCAGCGGGCGGGCGCGGATTTGCTGCATGTGGACATTATGGACGGGCACTTTGTGCCCAACCTGACAATGGGTCCGGATATGGTTCAGGCCCTGGCACGCTCATGCCAGTTAATGCAGGATATTCACCTGATGGTGACCGATCCGCAGGATTTTATAAAGCCGTTTATTGACGCCGGTGCCAGCCACCTGACGTTTCACATTGAAGCGCCCGGACTTAAACAGTTTGGCGCGGAGAATCTTATTCGCCGCATTCATGACCTTGGTGCCACCGCGGGCGTCGCCCTTAACCCTGAAACACCACCTGAACTGCTGGAACCTGTAATCAATGTGCTGGACCTGGTGCTGGTCATGAGCGTTCATCCCGGCTTTACCGGCCAAAGCTTCATGCCCGAAACACTGGAAAAAGTCTCCTGGTTCCGCCACCGCCTGACGCCTAAACAACGGCTGGAAATAGATGGCGGCATCGGAATTCGTTCCGCCCACGACGCCTTGGAGGCCGGTGCCGATGTTCTGGTCGCCGGTGCGGCAATATTCCGTGCTTCGCAGCGGTCCGGCACCATTCAACTGCTGCGCGGAGACTACCCGCGGTAGCAACCTGGCACGGCGGCCGCGGATGAAGCCCGGCAAATACGTTCAACTGATCTTATTTTGAAAAAGGATTCGGGTATGTCCATTCTGGCGGGTAAAAAAGCACTGGTTTTCGGCGTGCTCAATGAGTATTCGATTGGCTGGCATATTTCCCACGCATTGCATGAGGCGGGCTGCCAACTCGCTTTTTCCCACCTTCCGGGCGAAAAAATTGAGCGCCGTGTCGTCAAGGCGGTTGAGCCGTTCAAGCCGGCGTTTCTGGCCCCCTGTGATGTGAGTAACGATGCCGACATTGCACGGACCATGGAAACCGCCGCCGCAAAATTCGGCACCTTTGACATTCTGGTTCATTCGCTGGCCTTTGCACCGGCCGAAGCCCTGCACAATCCGTTCCTGCAAACCACACGTGAAGCATGGAAAACGGCCTTGGATATCAGTGCCTATTCGCTGGTGGCGCTGGCGCGCGCTTCGCAACCCATCATGAATGCCAATGGCTCTATCCTTACACTCAGCTATCTGGGGGCCGAAAAATACATTCCCATGTACAACGTGATGGCCGTTGCCAAAGCCGCGCAGATCG
>JAJZOA010000061.1 GCA_021852225.1 Planctomycetota bacterium | reverse complement strand
CTGGCTGGCGATGGAGAGTTGGCTCGCGCAGAGCTTGCCCATCCATGGATATCGCCTTTTTCATGCGTGGCGGAACGCTCCGGGTTAAAGTACCGGGACGATGATGGCTCTTCCTATGCCCCCCCCGTCGCACATCCGGCCGATATCTATGGCGGGTTTAGAGGTCCTCAGAATATCGAATCGCGTCGCATTGGCTCAAGGTATTATCCTCTTCCCGCCGAGGGACCGCAAACAGCCGCTGTTTCGACAGTCAATAAACGCGTAATGATCCCGGCTTCAATGGGCCAGGTTGACTGTTCGTTGCCGACTTTTTACCGCGGTTCAGCCGGCGGCATCGCCGCTTCATTCATATTTCGCCGGATTCAGGTGAATATCTTGCTTTCGCGCCTTGGATTCAGTTAACGGCGGACGTCGCCATTTAGCTTCTCCAATATTATTTTGGGCCGGCATTGTCCGAGCGACCAGAATAAAACAGCGGCATCAGGTCGCCGGCACCACGATAGTAATAGCCAACTCCCCCACGCCGCAGCAGCCGTGTGACAGGCCCCTGTGTCTCGGCGACCTCCACCGGATAATTTTGGCTGTTATGCAACGCACCCTCCACATAAACCAACGACGCCTGCGATTCCCTTATCCGCCACATTGCCGCCGCCTGCGGACTTCCAGCCCAGCTAGGATATATATAAGCACCAAGCACTTTTAATTTTGAATGATCGGAGATATCCGCAACTATCGGTCGGCCTTCGGTCTTCAATCCGCAAATCCAGAACTGGGCACGGTTACAGTGGATCAGAGTGCCTTCCGCTTCCGGATTGTATTGCCAAGCCCAGGCTTTTTGGCCAGCCGACAGAAACAACGGACCCGAGGTGGTCACATCCTGAATAAAAAGAGGTCCGCTGCCGCCACGGGCTGTCTTATAAAGAACCGCATTGGCCATCAGATGTTTTAATATCAGTGCGGCGGGTGTCCGGTTGCGGAACCATACAAATTGCATCGGATACGGAACGGTGGCTTTCCAGGGCGTCATCCAGAATCGCTCAAACACCAGAGCTTTGTGCGTCAGATTGCGGATCAGAAATACCGGGTTCCTGGTTCGCAGCAATGGCGAGGCGACGGTCAGATTCGATTCCAACCCGATAACCCGGCGCACCGAGCCATGAACAATGATGGTGCGCCTGATTGTGTATGTCCCCTGCGGCCGCCCGCCTGGAAAATAGACAGTGGATTTGTGTTCGCGAGCGGCCAGGTCAAAAGCGGCCTGGATTGCCGATGTCGAGGATCTGTGTTTTCGGAGAGCGACTCTTACCCAGTCGCCCGGCGCGGCCCAGGGAACGACCGGTGGCGATTGCACAGGCAAGTCGAGCATGCGGGGTTTGGCGCCAAAAAGTGAACGTCCGGGACGTGACAAATACAGATTAACGTGATGGGCGACCAATCGTTTGATTGCACCAGAAGTCAGACTTTGCGGCGTACCCGTATTGACATTACGCACCATTTCCGCATAACTCTGCTGCGAAACATCCTGCAATATCAGCATCCCTCGATTTATAATCGCGGGGCGTGTCGCGTCGCCACCGAAAAATTGCGAATGATAGACCGCCATTTGCGCCAGCCCCTGCAAGACATTGATAACCGGAACATGGTTATGGCTTATCAGATGGCGAATCGTGACCGGCTCGTTTTCATCTTCAATACCACACACGTGCTGGCCGGAGAGGTCAATGCGGTCCAAGACCATCGAATAGTCATACTGGCTGATATAAATGCCGACATCAAAACCGCGCACGGTCAGATTTTGAATCAATCCGGGACCGGGCCACCGCCGATCCAGATCGAGACCCGTTACACCAATTCCATTCCTGGAACCACTTTCAATCGTTACATTAAATACGCCCCCCTGGTTGTTATTAATGAATTCCAGACCTATGGCACCCGGATTTCCCCTGCCGGTATCGAACGTCAGATCGTAGACGGCATTGTGGAATGCCTGGCCCGTGGAAGGGCCGTCAAAAAAACTCAATATCGGACGAGGATGGGCAGAACTGGAGAATGCCGGACTATGGTCAGCCAGCCGAAATATTGTTGAGCGTTCGCTTTGCCCCTGAAACACAATCTGTTTGCATTTTGCCAGATTCCGCCCAAGGGTAAGCGGACGAGAAACCAGATAAGTTCCGTTTGGAAAATAAAGGATGCGAAACTTTCCTTCATTGTCATGGATAGCTCGCTGTATGGCGGCGGTATCGTCAGTCCGCCCGTTCCCGACAGCGCCGTACCGGCTGACCACATTCACGACGCCGGAACGACGCGGAAATTCAATGTTTGTGAACAAGTGAGGTTGAATTCCGATGGCGGCGGACGCGCTGGCTCCAATCAAATGTATCCATAAGCACACGCCGACAATTCCAATAAGGCGCTTGATTCCGCTATCCATTTTTGTGCCGCAATGCCCGTGAGTCATGGAATCCACAACGTCCTGGAGCGTGGTTTATTACCAGGCAGTCCCACTAAAAGAAACGATCACACGGCTGCCATTTTATTTTGGTGCACCACAGCGGCAAATCGCATTCAATGTCCTTCATCGTGCAACCACATTGAACAGAATTCCACTAAAGTGCCATGTTCCATCTACCGAATTTCGCGCTGCCACTGCCGGGGCACAGCCGATCGCATCACCAGGGGGCAGCCCGGCCGTCCAAACTCTGGCGTCCGCGGCAGTTAGCGTAAGGCCGCACTGGAAGCCACATTTTTTTCACAGCCCATTTAATTTTTACCCCATTTGCCTTATCTTTCCTTTCTTTGTAACTACGGAGTTTGCCCAAGATGAAAATTCACGAATATCAGGCCCGCGACCTGCTTTCCCGGGCGGGCATCGCAGTACCGCCCGCGCGGGTGGTGCAATCCGCCGCCGAAGCCGAAAAAGCCTATGCTGAAAACGGCTTGGCGGTTCAGGTTATTAAAGCCCAGGTGTTCGCGGGCGGCCGCGGCAAAGCGGGCTTCGTAAAACTTGTCCGCAGCGCTGCCGAAGCGCGAGCGGCGGCGGAATTCATGCTGGCCAACCGCATGGTCAGCCCGCAAACCGGGCCGGAGGGCATTGGTGTTCATAAACTGCTGGTGGCCGGGGCGGTGGACATAGCCCATGAATATTACGTAGGCCTGGTGCTGGATCGCGCCAAAGCAACCGCCAGCGTTATTGCATCAGCCCAGGGTGGGGTTGAAATTGAAACCGTCGCCCATGAACATCCGGAAGCGATTATTAAAGAACCGTTGCACCCGGCATTGGGCCTGCAGCCATATCAGGCTCGCAATACCGCAGTGGCGTTAGGCTTTTCCGGAAAAAACGCGCAGGTATTCGCGGATATGCTTCTGAAACTGGCGGCATTTTTCGTGCGTTACGATTGCTCCATCACGGAAATCAATCCGCTGGTGCTGACCAAGGAAGGTAAACTGCTGGCTATAGATGCCAAAGTTGTTTTTGATGACAATGCGTTGTTCCGCCATCCGGACATTACCGCCTTAAAGGACGATGCGGAAACCGACCCGCTGGAAATTCGCGCAGCGGCGGCCAGCCTTAACTATATCAAGTTGGATGGCGATATTGCCTGTTTGGTCAACGGCGCCGGACTGGCCATGTCCACCATGGATGTGATTCAGTTGCATGGCGGATCACCTGCGAATTTTCTGGATGTCGGCGGCGGCGTCAAAGCCGAAGGAGCCGTGGAGGCGTTCCGGATCCTGCTGGCGGATAAAAAAGTAAAGGGCGTTCTGGTAAATATTTTTGGCGGAATTGCCCGCTGCGACCTGATCGCCGAAGCGCTGATACAAGCCGGTCGCGAGGTGGGCTTCAGCGTTCCGGTGGTGGTGCGGCTGGAGGGTACCAATGTGGATCAGGCGCGTGAAATCCTGGCCGGTGCGAGACATGCGCTGCCTACACTGCAGACAGCCACCGATTTGAATGACGCGGCAAAGAAAATTGTTGCCGCAACCCGCTGACCACAAAACCATTAGCAAAAAATCGCCAACGCCTTGCGTCAGGCATTAACGGAGAAAACATCATGGCAATTTTAGTTGATAAAAATACCCGCGTGATCTGCCAGGGAATAACCGGTGGCGGCGGCGGCGCATTCCACACCAAAGGGTGTCTGGATTACGGCACGAAGATGGTGGGTGGCACAAGTCCCGGCAAAGGCGGCACAAAAGATGCCAACGGTCTGCCGGTGTTTGATACGGTTGAACAGGCCGTGCGCAACACTGGTGCCAACGCCACCATGATATTTGTTCCACCGCCATTTGCGGCGGATGCAATCTGTGAAGCCGCGGCGGCGGGAATTAAGCTGATTGTGGCGATCACGGAGGGTATTCCCGTTTTGGACATGGTTCGCACGAAAAAATTTCTCGCGGATTTTGGAGATTCCGTCCGGCTTATCGGCCCCAACTGCCCGGGTGTCATAACACCGGGGGAATGCAAGATAGGCATTATGCCGGGATACATTCACGAGCCGCCCGCGTCCGGAAAAAAGGCCGTCGGCATCGTGAGCCGTTCCGGTACGCTGACCTATGAAGCCGTCTGGCAGACGAGCCAGCTTGGCTGGTCCCAAAGCACGTGTGTGGGCATCGGCGGAGATCCGGTCAAGGGCATGGATTTTATTGACGTGATCTCGCTATTTCAGAAAGATAGCGGCACGGACGCCATCGTGATGATTGGTGAAATTGGTGGGACGGCTGAGGAACAGGCGGCGGACTTTATCCGGACCAATGTCACCAAGCCGGTTATCGGGTTCATTGCCGGCCGAACCGCCCCGCCGGGCAAACGCATGGGCCATGCGGGTGCTATTATAAGTGGTGGCGAAGGCACGGCGCAAAGCAAGATTTCCGCCATGACGAAAGCGGGAATACATGTGTGTGATTCCCCGGCGGACATCGGCCGTACCCTGAAACATGCGACAACTGGATAAAACCATGGACGGACCACAGATCAAAGCCTTGGCACATCGGTTGAATCAGTTGTTATTTAATCAACTGGTGGCAAGGATTGATGTTCCTGCGGACCGCTGGCAGGCCAATGTGCTGTTGAAGCATTGCGCCGGACAGCATATTCGCCGGGTCTATTCCCATGGCCGGTGGATGTTATGGAATTTCAGTCATGGCATAAGCTGGGCCTGCTATCCGTTGCGCCGCTGGCGGTGGTCGATAGAATTTCCAGAGCCGGATGCGGGGTCGGGACCCTCCTTGCTTCGGTCCGTTGGCATGGCCGGAGCGCCCCTGGCACCGCCGCCAGCCGTCATTGTTCCACCGGCGGTTTCGCCGCTGTTGCTGACGCCGGGGCGACGCCCACTGTTGCGCATGACCCTGACGGACGGACGGCGCATCTGTCTTTCTGGCCGTCCCTTGTTTTTAATTCTGCTGACAGAAGGCCTGCTGCGGCATCCGGAGCTTAGCTCAATGGGTCCGGACATACTTGCCGATCAGTTTTCCAAAACTCAGTGGGTTTACCGGCTGCGGCATGAGGGCGGTAAAACCATTTCCCAGGCATTGCTGGAACAGAATGTAGCCGCGGGTATCGGCAATCAGACGAAATGTGAAATTCTTTTTGCCGCCCGTGTGCATCCATCAACGCATATCACCACGCTTTCACGGGAAGAGTTGGATCATCTGGCCACCGTGGCTCTGGACCTGATGATGGCCCTGTTCCGCGCGGCGCTATCGCCAATTGCAGCGCCACCCGTTCCCCGGCGTGTGTTCGACCGGGCCGGCGAGCCGTGCGATATCTGTGCCACGCCAATTGCGGTGGACCGCAGCGGCTGTGATAACCGCTGGTCCTGGTACTGTCCGAATTGCCAGCCAGCGCGGGAAGAGCCGATGTTGTTTACACCCGACCATTCCCAGTCGACCGTCGGGGAACATTTTGACCGGGGCGGCATGAAAACAGCACCTGAAAAAATAGAGCGGAATTCCTGATTTTCCACCGCCGGCCGGTTTATCCGCATTCGTCCGTATTTAAAAGCTGTTTCCCATGTATCCACTCGAAATTGAATGAGGGTGTTTGGCGGCGTTCGCTTGCAGCTTTTATCCGTCACGCTAATCTTTTGTAGGGAACGCGGTCTGCGGCAGCCTTTCAACCGGCCGGAGCTGGCTGCCGGCGTTGGACTTGCGATTCCCGCGGTAAAGGAGTCTGTATGGCGTTGACATGGCATGGTGTCATTCCGGCGGTCTGCACACAATTCGGAAATGATGGAGCGTTGGATATATCGGCCACATTGGCCCATATTGATATAATGATAGATGCTGGCGTTCATGGCCTGGTGATGCTGGGAACGGTTGGCGAAAATTGCTCGCTGGAAGTGCCGGAAAAACTGGAACTTCTGTCGCAAACCACGCGGCATGTCGCCGGGCGGGTACCGGTTATTTCCGGCGTCGCGGAATATACCACGAAACAGGCCTGCCGCGCAGCCGGGCAAGCCGCGGAGGCGGGTGTGGACGGCCTGATGGTTCTGCCGGCCATGGTGTATAAAAGCGACCGTCGCGAAACAGTGGCACACTTCCGGGCCATTGCGCGAGCCACCGACCGCCCGATGCTGGTGTACAACAATCCGGTCACCTATGGGGTCGATATGCAGCCGGAAACCTTTCTGGAACTGGCCGATCTTCCAATGGTGGAGGCCATTAAGGAATCATCCGAGAATCCGCGACGGATAACGGATATATATAATACCTGCGGCGAGCGGTTCAAATTGCTTTGCGGCGTGGACGATCTGGTACTGGAAAGCCACGCGCTGGGGGCCTGCGGCTGGATTTCCGGCCTGGTCAATGCGTTTCCGCGAGAGTCCTGTTATTTCTGGAAGTTGCTGATGGCCGGGGACCTGGCCAAAGCCCGGACCATTTACCGGTGGTACACGCCGCTGCTGCATCTGGATACGCATGTCAAGCTGGTGCAGTACATTAAACTGGTTGCGGCGGAATGCGGATATGGTACGGAACTGGTTCGCCCGCCGCGGTTGCCGCTGGTGGGCCGCGAGCGTGAACAGATCATTGCCCTGACGCGCGCGGCGATCGCCAGTCGGCCCCAGGTTCCAATCAATTAATTCAGGACAAACAAAGGCGATCACCATGGATAACCATCCGTCACGCAATGCGCAATTGCGATTCCAGAAAGATTTTTCCGCCGCGGAACTGCGCGACCGCCGTGCGCGTCTGATGCGTTCGCTGGGCACCGGGCATGCATTTCTGGCGGGTGCCGGCGCAGTTCGCGGATTCGACCCGTTCCGCCAGGACAACGACTTTTATTACCTGACCGGGGTGGAAGTGCCCCATGCCTATCTGCTGCTGGACAACGCCGCCGGCAAAGAGACACTTTATCTGCCAGATCGTGATGCGGCGCGTGAAAAGGCGGACGGTCCGGAACTTTCGGCGCAGGATGCGGATTTTGTCCGCCAGATGGCGGGTCTGGACGAAGTGCGTCCTTTAGCCGCGCTTCGGCAGGATTTGAAAAAGCCTGAAATATTTTTCACTCCACGGGCGTTCCCGGAAGGATATCGGCAGTGTCAGGATACCCTTCGCGCCTGGCACCGCGCGACCGGTGAAGATCCGCTGGCATGCCAGACCACGCCTCAGACGCACTTGCTGTCTGAACTTTCGCAATTGAATCCGCAGGCGACCTTCCGCAATCTTTCGCCGGTGCTCGAACAGCATCGCCTGATTAAAAGTCCCGCGGAAATTGAGTTGCTGCGCCGCAGTTCCGCGCTGACCGCGTTGGCTTGCACCCATGCCATGATGTGCACGCGCCCCGGTCTGTTTGAATATCACCTTGCGGCGACGGCCGATTATATTTTCGGCATCAATGGGGCGCAAGGGGCGGGCTACAGGCCGATTATTGCCACCGGCGCCAATATTTGGATGATGCACTATTGGCGGAATAACGCGCTTCTGCAGAACGGCGAACTGGTGATCTTTGATTATGCGCCGGATTTTAACGGTTATACGTCGGATATTGGCCGCATGTGG
>JAJZOA010000091.1 GCA_021852225.1 Planctomycetota bacterium | reverse complement strand
CGTCAACGGCACAAGTCCGATGGGAATCACTGGCGGCGGGGCGCGGTTGCAGATTGCTGTCTGGAAAGCCGGTCGGCCAAAAGGCTGCGGTCCGCGATTACCGCGCACGTGCGGCAAGGTTATCCAGCACACTCATATAATTCATGTAGGCATCGTATGGCGATTCATATGTGCTTAAGGAGGGGGATTGGCCATCATCCTGGCGCCGCACGTTCATGTAATAGAAGTGGTCGCTGGTGGTCATGCGCCGCCAGTCGGCAAGCAGCCGGGCATCGTCGCGCATTTTCACAACCTCTTCCAGCCGGTAGAGTTCCTGAAGCGCATTGGCCTGCATGGCATTTCCCAGCCAGGGAGACAGGTCCCGCTGGGATTCCGTCCAGCAGATATTCCGCGGAACGTTTAAGTCGGCGACCGGCGGAAAAAGTTCAACACAATCAGCCGGGGTCTTGAATGCGTCACCCAGCGCCAGAACATGGCCCGGCAACGCCGCAAGAAAGTCAAAAATGCCGGAATCCGCGGGATGGCGCTGGCCAAACGTTTCGTAATCCATCCCCAACAGCACCAGCGAACCCTGTCCGTTTATGCCGTTAAGCCAGCGGGCATAAGTATCCGCCATTAAAGGCCACTGGCACCAAGACCGGCAGGAAAACCGCATGGCGATATCATCGCTTAAATGATAATGCCGCAGCAGCAGACGAATCGGCTCCCGATGCACCTGATACACCAGCCCGGGATTGCGCGAACCAAGCACCGCCTCCCAACCTTCGGTAATCACCGCATCAAGTTTCAATGATCCGAGCAGGCGGCCGACCTCATTGGAATAAATAAGATTCGTGTTGCGAAAAGTGCGCGGATTCTGTCCGAAAAGGCGCTTAATGGTATGCCGATGCAGACGAATCTGCTGGTGAAATTCATCGGGCGAATAAAGAAACGCCAGACTGTGGTAATAGGTTTCGCACAAAAATTCCACACATCCCGTCGCCGCCAAGGCGCGAAAGGATTCCAGCACTTCCGGCGCGTACAACTCGAACTGTTCCAACGCGGTCCCGCTGATGCTCACGCAAAACCGAAACGACTTGCCGAAGCGGTGACATAAATCCAGCAGAACTTTGTTTGCCGGCAAATAGCAAATGCGGGCCATTTTCTGCATGAACTCGCGATTGGCATTGCGGTCAAAATAATCGGCTTCGGTGTCGAATACCCCGTATCGCCGCAGGCGGTCGGGCTGATGAATCTGAAAATAAAAGCAGACGGCAACCATATTACAACCCACCTTATTTCGGGTTTCATTGCCAAAATCCCAAACACTGGGAAACCACGGTTGATTATACCATAAAAGTGATTCTGGCCATGTGAGCGGGCGATTTGATCGTCGGACGAGGGTTTTTATGCGGAGCGCAGCTATTCCGGTTTTGGGCGAACCGGTGTGTTCGTCATTTCATTTATAGTGAATCGGGCTAGCAGATAACAGTGCGGTCGTCGCCAAGGGCACGATCTGGGATATTTTAACGGAGTGTGAATTCAATTTGATCGCGCCTTTTTGCGGCAATATCAATTTCGCGCCTCGGCACCTTCCGCGTTTTCTTTACAAATCCGTGCAGCAAAACCATAGAGTGGCCATCTAAACAAAGGATAATCCTGGCGATCCGTTCACCGATTTGGCTTCTAACCTCCCAAAGACCATCACCCGAACTTCCGACCAATGGCCTGCCGATCAGCCAGCAATATTGGACCGGGCGGCGCGCTACTTCCGCTGATTTTTAAGCGGCTTTGCTTTCCCTTTAGGCATGGCTTTGCCATCTTCATTCAGTTTAAAGCCGGAAGCTCGTATAACCTGCAAAAGCCGGCCTATGTCGGAGCTCGCTGGTGTGTTTGTCTTCATGGCCGCGCCTCGCTTATTTAATTCATGCAAAATTGTACTGAGGAGGCGTATTTCGATTGGATTCCTGCCTAACCGTTTGCGGAATTCACCGCATTTTTCAAATTCGCTGCAGGCATCGTTTCCACCGGTGACTTTCGTTGCGACAATCCTGAGGGTGAATCGTTTTGTGCCCGTGAGTTCGGCAATCTTTTTACGAAACGCACTGGCCCATTTGTCGTTGGCTATCTCGCGGAACGATTTCCAAGCCGCCCTTCCTGATATTTTGCCCTTCCTCTTAATTTGTTTAATCCAAAACGATGGATCAAAGCCGCCCTGCCAGGATTTGCAGCTTATGGCGACGACGCGGTCGTATCCTATCTTCTTTGGATTTATCGCTAAAATATCTATGTCGCTATGAACGCTGTCTCGGCTCGCATTATAACCTTGGCAGCCCTTATCCGGCCTGTATTTGACATTGTGCATGGTAAAATAGCCCCCTTGGTGCAGGTAGTCCTCCATCAATTGTTCCAGCACATCTTCTTTCACGGCAATCCTCCGGTTCTGTTTAGCCGTTCAACCAGCCTTAAATGGGCGAAGCTATTGTCACCGGGCGGACTAACACCGGCCGGTCATTAACGTCGTTTTATAGTCACTTGCCGGCTTCCTGGCAAGCCGTTTCTTCTGCCACTATTTCCTCCTGAATGAAATCCTTGTCGGTCCGCGCCTTGCTTCCGGCCCGTTCACCTGCGCGATCGAAGCACATTCAGCGGAACCCAATCGCCGGGGGCGCGTTCGTAGCGCCAGAACGTCCAGCCGTCGGTCGATGCACCCCGGGCGGCCGTGCCGGCGCCGGATGGGGACATGTAAATCTTCCCTTGGAATTTGATTGCACCGTTCCTGAGTACGCGGGCCTTGTATTCTTTGCCGCTGCGTTTGGCCCGCAGTGGCATGCCACGGCGGACATAAGGGGCAAGAATTGGCTGGCCGACGGCGTCGGCGCGCTTCTGGCCTATTTTTGCCTGCCGCTGGCGTAAGAACATGCTCTGTTCCTTTAATTTGTAATCTGAACGGAAATCGCGGCGAACGCTGCGGTGCAGGTCCTGGCATTTGACGAATTTGCCGAGCTGCTTATTGCCCTTGGGTTGAGCGATACGCAGCAGCAGCGTCTCCATTTCTTTGACAAACGCATTGCCAATTGTCAGATAGACTGAAAATCGATTCCATGAGCCATGATGCCGGTCTTTCAGGTGCTGCTTGAGGCGGCGCTGAAGATTGCGGGCCAGGCCAACGTAATACAGTTTGTCATTCCGATAGAGGGCGTAAACACCGTCGCGGCCACGGGTGTAGCGGCGGATGATATGCGCGTAGTCCTCCAACGCGGATGCATTCAGCTTTTCCAGCATCTGGCAGACAAGCTGCTTTCCGCGACTTCGGGCCATATTCTACTCCAAACATTTGGGCGGAACGGCATTTGGGAACTTTCATGGGTCCTCAAATGTTTACCGCAATGCTGTATTTAACACCGCGCAGCGAATCCGAGGGCCGTCGGCAGGAAGCTGTTTTACCTGTTCGTCGAAAAAATCGCGAGCATCTTCCACCGTCCAGTCAGGTGATTCATTCCTTCGGCTATCGCCCTTATCCCACTGATTGCAGCGAAACCAGCCTACCAAATAAATGCCGTGCCGGCATGCATTGTCTTTAAGATAACGTTCGACCAATTGTGTTTTCATTGCCGTTTTAAGTTCGGAATGCCAGCAGCCTTTCGCCTCTATAATGACGCGGATGGCCTCACCCGCGTTCTCTGATTCGGCTCGCGTCACGGCTGCTACGTAAATATCGGTCCGCTCGCCCGGGCTTTTGGTCTCGCGGGTTCCCTCGCCCCTACGGATGACTACCTCGCGAAACGGGATGATTCCCCGGTTACAGAGCCTCAGTTTCAACTGCTGACACACCCAATCGGAGAAACGGTTTTCATCTTTAGGGCGGACCTCGGTCGAATCATTCCGGCTTGTCGGCTGGTTCCACAGGGCCGGTGCTGATGGCGTTTCGCCCTGCAAATCCGCGTCGATTTCCTGAAGAACCTCGATTAATAAATCTTGAAGTTCGTCGGCATGACGGACAAGCGTAGAGTTAGCGTTAACA
This sequence comes from Planctomycetota bacterium, assembly GCA_021852225.1. The sequence goes on along the minus strand of JAJZOA010000091.1, from coordinate 3,996 downwards.
CATAGTTCGATCACGTCTTTGGGGTTTGGGGGCGTCCATGTCTGCCTCCGAGTCATTTCTTCGGCGGCCAATTCAACGTGTTTCAGCCATGAATATTTGGAAAAATGTTTACGAATTCTCTGAATAGCCACCGCGGATTTCGCAGTACCACGGTTTTTCAGCCCCTGAAGAACGGCATTACGAAAATTGCCCAGCAATTCCCGCGGGCCGACCAAATGCATCCCTGGCGTTTTAAATTGCGGATCGTCAGTTTGTGGGTACTGCGTCTCAAGCCATATAAATAATTCAGCGGCCTGATCCTCTGTCAGGCGATTCGACATTTCGGCAGAATATTCTTGGCGATAGTCACTTGCGACGGATTCAAAAACAGCGCGGCCGAAGGCGGTGTCACTTTGTATGGCAGGCCATACCGTGGACCAGCCACAATCTGGGGCCAGCAAGAGCAACTTTATCGCCGCCTGGCCCGCAATATCCCTCTCGCTGCCGCTTGAAGGAATTGGCAAAGGTATTGCCGAAATGGCTAAAGTCGTTGCTCGCCCCGGGTCATGCAGCAGCAGATTTTCAAGCAGTTCACCGAAGGCCCAGGGCTTGAGAGTAGTGTCCCTGGCTTTTTCCAGAAGCGCATCGCAAAGAGGTCGATCCCAGCAATGCCGTAGGCGACGGAGGACGGCAAGCGTGGGTAGATTTGGATCGCGATTTTCAGCGTCGATTAATTGTTGGAGGATGCGAATGAACTCTTTGGTCGCGTGCTGATAGGCCATCGCCGTGAGGCGATAGATGTCATCCGATTCACCGGTAATGCCGAGCGCTACTGGAAAAGACAAAATGATAGCTGTCCATTGTTCCCAAGCCGCAGGCTTCAGGCCGTCGAGCGAATGTCTTTTTAAATTGTAAAGGAGGTATAGGGCGCGAAAACCCGCAAAAGCCCGACGGTCAATTGTACGCGTACCGATCCATTGTTTATTCTTGGGGGCGCTCTGAACCAGATACGCATGGGCGGCGGAAACAATGCGTTCTTGCACCGCAATACTGGCTGTGGCCCAGCCGGGTAATTTTCGAAGGTCGTATTCTAATTCGCTGCGGCCCCCAGGCGACCCGGTTTCATCAAACATTAGGTCATAATTTAATTGACACCATGAATCAATATTACCGGATTCGAACTCTTCAAGCCATTGTTTAACACGGTCTTTCATCGGCGGGTCAAGGGGAACGGATGGCCCAGCCCGCGAATCTAGTTCCTTTAATTTATTGCGTTGTTCACGCGCCGCCTCGGCCTGGGGGGAATCAATTTCAACAAGGTCCAAAAATCCGCTGAACACCGCGTGTATTGCGGCATTAGCCGTCGCCGCCATCAACAGCATTTCGGTTACGGCCGAACTGGGTTCCGGTAATACCCATCGCGCCAGGCTGGCAAACTTTGTCGTCAACGCGTCGTTTTCGGCTACTTGCGCCCGCTCTAAAAGCCATTCGAAATCGTTATTCCGGATAAGTCGGGCTGAGCTAAGCCAATAGCAATTGGCAGCAAAACCATCGCCGGAGTTGTCTCGCCGGACTATTGATTCTACCAGCAGGCGCCGCCCTGCGGCATCCTGTTCGAGCGTATGATGATCGCGAGCTTTCGCGTAAGGCGACAGGATCGAGTAGCATTCGCGATAGAGCTTTAACAAATAATCGCCCAGAGCATCGCGCGTTTCCGGAACGTTTAGACAATTCCACGCGGCCAGAATGGCGCCGTCAGAAAGTTTGGCATAAATGCTTTCAGTTCCACGGGAGCCTCTAAGGTTATTCGCGGAGAGCCAATTCAGCAATTTGGGCAGCTCTGTTGGCATTTTCAACCATCGCAATAGTTCACGATCGACGAATAAGGCATAACCACCATAAAGGTGTGGATCGCGGGCGGGCGCGATGGCCGCCAGCAGTTGTTCCAAGCTAATTAAGCCTTCTGGCCAAAGGGCTTGCATCGCGCTGCCGCGGAGTTCGTCGTCTGGGTCTTCCGTCTCCGATGCGCCAATAAGTTGAATTAGTGCCTTTCTGTGTGCGGCGTCACCAATCTCGCCTAAAGCGCTGGAAGCCTGGCAACGGATGCGGTGGTCGTCGGTAGAATCGAGCGACACACGCAGCAATAAATCCTGAAGTTTCGTTAGCGCGCCGGCCTCGACGATTCGAATCGCAGTTCGCCGGGCGATGTTATTCCTGGATTTATTTTCGATGAATGGGGCCAACTGTTCGGGAAGGCCGAGGTGGTTGAACCTCCCGAAATATCGCCACAACGAAAAATCAAAATCATTTATTTTCTGGTCGTCCATTTGTTTGAGGATTGCACCGATCAGGTCCTTGCGGTCCGTATCCGTTAGTACGTGCGCGTCGCTGCGTAACAGGGCCAGCGGGTCCGATTTCAGTAGTCGCTTAAAGAATGGTTTGCTCATGCCTGCGAGCCACGCGCCAGTCTCCGAAAGCTGCGGCACCAACCGGCCGTTCGTATCGTCCCGGTTACAGAGCAGACTAGCGATTTGGGCATCTTTAAGCCCGTTTTTAGAAAGGTGCTCCGCCGCAAGAAATTCAGCGTAAGACTGATGCGCAAACCTTAGATGGTCAGCACCGCGTCCGGCAAACAGTGCGGTGCCTAACACCTCCCTGATCCGGGATTCTGTTACCTCAATCGTGTTACCTTTTGCCCGCTCCGATCCGCCATTGAGATGCTCGAGCGTAAGTACCTCGGCGTTCGGAATGTTTTCCTGTGAATCGAGGCAGATTGCCTTTTTTTTGCACAGAATCATCAGCGCGGCAATCCGGCTGGCAACTGCCAATCGCTGGTCTGGATCGAGCGAGCCAGTTTTGTTGGCCGCCTGTCGGCTTCGGCTTATTTCCTCGCATAAATGCCGACAGCCCTGCCGGTAGAGATTAATCTTTGATTTCGGAAGCGAATTGTCGCTGCAGAATCGATTTATTAAGAACTTTAATGTGATGGGAGTTGCCGCCAAGGGCTGCGCGTCGACGCTCTGCACCGCCGCGAGAAAATTATCCGGATTCAGATTGTGCGCCTTCGCAGCCGATGCCACGTCGACGCATCGGAGTGGAAGAAGCTCGAATGCCTCGTATTCATGCTCGTTAAATAGGTTGCGCAATCCCTCTTTTAATAAGACCGGCAGATCGGCCGTGCGGCATATGATTCGTAATCGAAGTCTTGACAGTATTAGGGAGTTATTTTTTAAGAGCTTCAATAGTGCGACCGCGATTGTTGGCACGTGGAGGCTGCATTCATCTAAGCTATCCATAAACAGATGCAGCAAGCCATTTCCCGGCATCCATTTTTTCCACACGTCTGCATTAGTTATCGCTTCCAAATGGTATGCATCGCCAGCCAGCGATTTCAGATCCAAGTGCAACAAGCAGTCCCCATTGGCTGTGAAGATTTGACGGCCGCGCTCAATTGCGTCGTTTATTGTAGTGGTTTTCCCAATTCCCGGCTCGCCAAGCAGCACAACACATTGGGTGTGCCAAAGCTTTTCCGTCGCCAATACTTCGGGTCGAATTAGCGGCCCGTATTCCAATTCCCCAGGATCTGCCAAATACCCTTCGTGGTCAAGGTTATAACTTGAACCTTGTCGAACCCAAAAGCGTTGGCAGTTAAAGGTTATTGGCATGGAATAATTATCACTCGCCGTGCCGACTCCAGCAAGGCGGCCGGCCCGGTCATCGCCGTCGCGGGTAGAAGGGGCCGAAGGCGGCTGAGCAAGCGATGCGGTGCTGGCAATTGATACGGCGGTACGGCCCAGTGCTTAACGCATTACAGGCCTTAATCCCGTGTTGCATGATCGCGCGATTTATGCCTCAGAATTGCCAGAGGGCAACCTAGTGCTTTGTCACGTCATAATTTTAAGGTAAACGCTGATGAGCTTTCTGCGGGCGTCTGCTATCTGCATGTGCCATTGGACGCCTTTTTGTTTTGCATTGACATCGGACGACCACGCAGCCGTTTCGTGGCGTAGTGTCTCA
>JAJZOA010000034.1 GCA_021852225.1 Planctomycetota bacterium | reverse complement strand
GTCTCCAGCGCGCACCGGAATGGCATTTAGCATCTGGGCCACCGTGCCCTGCTGTATCGCATCGGCAAACATCTGGCGGGTTGTCCCAGGCCGCAGCCCTTTGTAAATTTTAGAACCGGGCCGGGCCGCCAAAATATACCAGGCCTCGCTTTTAAGATGCGCGCCGGCGTGGGATTTTGCGTAGGCTTCATTAGGATGCACCTGCACGGACAGGTCTTCATTGGCGTCGAGATATTTGATAAGCAATGGAAAATAACTGCTAGCGCCCCCGCCCAGAATATCAGCGGAATGGCGTTCCATCGCCTGGTGCAGCGAAAGCCCGGCCAGAGGACCGCCCGCGATAATGGAACTTAATGATCCATCGGGCATGGCCCCCGCGGAATCAGCCTTAACCGACCCCGGCGGCAGATCCGCAATTTCCCACGATTCGCCGACGGGTTCACCGGTCAACGCCGGTGGAATGGCCCGTCCGAGAATGTGTTGAATCTGCCGCCCGCCCCAGATGCGCTTTTGGTAAACCGGATTAAATTTCAATGGATACATCGTTCACCGCCAGCAACTCTGATAACAGCGTTCCAGTTTAACACAAGCCGCGTCAGGTCCAACGGGTCCTGACGGCATGGCGGTGCCTCACTTGCGGCGGCCGCCCGCGAATACTATCATTATATCCGGATGAACGGATTATTGACAACCCGGACCCATACCGAGCCACTCCCTCTGCACCGCTGGGTGGAGTTGCTCAAAACACTGGCCGACCCCATGCGGCTGCGAATGCTGCGCCTGCTGGACCGCACCGGAGCCGATGGCCTTCGCATAGGCGAACTGGCCACCGCACTCAAACTGCCTCAGTCCACGGTCAGCCGGCACATGAAGGCACTGGTGGACGGGAAAATCGCGGAAGGGCGCCGCGACGGCACGTCGATGCTGTATCGTATAATCAGTTCCGGCCGTGATGCGATTTCTGAACAATTGCATGTGATGGTCAAGCATCAACTGTTAACCGATGATCGGCTTGCCACCGATGAATGCCGTCTGAATCAGGCTCTGCAGGACCGACAAAATCTGAAAGTCGATTTTTTCGGCTCCGCGGCACCGCAGTGGGACACTATCCGCAGCCAGTGGTTTGGCGATACCTTTCACCTTGAAGCGATGCTGGCTCTGCTGACTCCGGAATGGACGATCGGTGATCTGGGGGCGGGCACCGGAGCCACTTTCGGAATGGTGGCACCACATGTAAAAAAAGTGATTGCCGTGGAGCCATCGGCCCCTATGCTTAAGGCCGCGCGCAATCGAATCCGCATGGCCCAACTGAAAAATGTTGAACTGCTGGCGGGTCGCATGGAACAACTGCCCATTGAAAACCAATTGCTGGATGCGGCACTGATTGTGCTGGTTCTGCATCATGTGACCAATATTGAATCCTCGCTGGCGGAAGTGCATCGGGTACTCAAGCCCGGCGGAGTCGCCCTGATTGTGGATCTGCTGCCGCATCAAGTGGAGATGTTCCGTGAAAAAATGGGTCACCGATGGATGGGATTTGCGCCGGACCAGTTGACCGGTCAGTTGCGCAGCGCCGGCCTGACGGATATTCGCCGCCATACGCTGCCATCCCGAAAAAGCCGTTCCCCGGAAAGCCGCGTGGCTGTGCCGGATTTGTTTGTGATGCGGGCAATGCGTCCGCGAAATTAGTGTTCGCCGCAGGTCGGTCGACTGAACCGCCGCGGCTGTTTAGAAAGGGTTTTCCCAATGACCGTTAAATATGATGTAAAAGACCTTGATCTGGCCGCCGAAGGGCATAAGCGAATTGAATGGGCCGATAAGGACATGCCTGTTCTGCGCATGGTGCGTGAACGATTTGCCAAGGAAAAACCACTGGCCGGCTATCGCATGTCCGCCTGCCTGCATATCACCACTGAAACCGCCAATCTGGCCCGAGCGCTTCAGGCGGGCGGCGCGGAATTGGCCCTGTGTGCAAGCAATCCTCTATCCACCCAGGATGACAATGCCGCTTCACTGGTAAAGGATTTCGGCATTTCGGTTTTCGCGATTAAGGGTGAAGACCGCGATACCTATTACCGTCACATGAATACAGCTCTGGATATCAAGCCGAATGTCACAATGGATGACGGCGCAGATCTGGTGAGCCTGCTGCATTCCACCCGCAAGGACCTGGCTGGCAATATTGTGGCTTCCATGGAAGAAACGACCACCGGCGTGATTCGTCTGCGGGCCATGGAAAAAGACAATATTCTCAAATTCCCAGTCATTGCCGTGAACGATGCCCAATGCAAACACTTTTTTGACAACCGCTACGGCACCGGACAATCCACCATTGATGGCGTTATTCGCGCCACGGATCATCTGATCGCCGGGAAAAAAGTGGTGGTCTGCGGCTACGGCTGGTGCGGCAAAGGCGTGGCTTCCCGCGTGCGCGGCCTGGGCGCCAACACCATTGTGACGGAAATTAATCCGATCCGCGCTATTGAAGCGACCATGGACGGCTTCTGGGTCATGCCGATGGCGGAAGCCGCCAGGCTTGGCGATATTTTTATCACCGTCACCGGGAACATGCACGTGATCCGTCAGGAGCATTTCGATGTGATGAAGGATGGCGCACTGGTATGCAATTCCGGCCACTTTAATGTGGAACTGGATCTGGAAACACTGGAAAAATCAGCGAAATCTATGCGACCAAAAGTACGCGAATTTGTGGATGAGTACACGCTTAAGAACGGCCATCGCATTCAGGTACTTGGTGAAGGTCGCCTTATTAACCTGTTCCGCGGCACATGGCCACCCGGCATCCGTTATGGATATGAGCTTCGCGGTGCAGGCCCTGGCCACGGAATGGGCGATCAAGAACCGGTCCAAGCTGGACAACCGCGTTCATGACGTGCCAACGAGCATTGATGAATGGGTGGCTGCGCTGAAGCTGGAAAGCATGGGCATCGGCATTGATACACTTACCGCGGAACAGGTTAAATATCTGGCCAGCCACGACATGGGCACCTGATTCCCGAGCACCGCCACAAGAGCATCATATTCAAGGCCCGCCACACCGGCGGGCCTTTTGTTTTACCGCCGCAATAAACCGCCAAATACGGCTGGAAGGCGGCCTGCCGGTTGGCAAGTATGGTGAATGCCTATTGCGTTCCAGGCGATCCGATTCCCATCACGCCGAAAGCGAGATGGAGGTCTTGAGCAGAATATTGTCGCTGGAATTGCCGGCCATGATATCCATTTTGCCGGGCTGTACGACAAAACTCTGGCGGGTTTCGTCCCAATAACGAAGGGCCGGGTGGTCGTGGCCTAGATGCAGAGTAATGCGACGCGCCTCGCCGGGCTTAAGGTTTCGCACCCGCAGAAAGTCCACCAGTTGTTTCCGTGGGCGTTTGACACTGCTTTTGGGAGCGCGTACATATACCTGCACGACTTCGTCACCGGTCACGCGGCTGGTGTTTTTTATGCTCAGGCTTATGTCAATTGTTTCACCCGCGTGCAAAGTGCGGGAACTGGTTTGAAGATCGGAAAATGCGAATGTGCTGTAACTTAGTCCATACCCAAATGGATACAGAGGCTTGCCTGTGAAATACATATATGTGCGATTATTCATAATATCAAAATCATGAAAATGTGGCAGTTGCTTCAGGCCTGTGTACCAGGTTTCCGCCAGCTTTCCACCGGGGTTGTACGCGCCAAACAGCACATCTGCAATCGCGATCCCCCCCGCCTGTCCGGCGGCAATCGCACAAAGAATTGCCGGAATATGCGGGCTGGCCTGCTCGGCTGGAATGGCGACCGGACAATTGCTGGCGACAATCAGAATTGTTTTGGGATTCGCCTGACAGACCCGCCGGATCAGTTCATGCTGAGCACCGGGCAATCGAATATCTGCACGGTCAAGCTGTTCGTGATCGACAGTCTGATCATCACCCACCACCACAACCGCAATATCCGCCGCTTTGGCAGCAGCGGCGGCTTCGGTCAGCCATTTTTCATTCCGCGGACCAGCCACCGTGCAGCCCAATACGGAAGTTATTCGCACACTGGATGGTGGAATATGCGGCGCGGGGTCAAGTTCGATCCAATCCAGATGAAAAAGATCAGGGCTATTGCCAGGTCCACGGAAAACAAGATAAATGGAATGGCTGCCGGTGATTTGAGAATTTTTGTGACTCACAGGCGCGGATACCACCTGCCAGGTATTCCAGCTTCCGGTGGCGGGAATGGGGAGACTGGCGGCAAGCGGGCCGCCGGCCCAATCCAGATGCACTTCCAGCGTTCCGCCGGAATGAAGGGCCGCCGCGCGAGCCTTGATAGAAGTAACTCCGGAAAAATCGGCCGCCGGCAATTCCACCCAATATGAGTTGCGCGCCAGCCCCAGTGAAGAATCCGCCAGGACGCAGTTTGAAAATTTAAACTGCCAGTCAATGCTGGTGAAATTCGCCGCGGGAATGCGGTTGTGGGCAATTTTTGTCCCCAGCGCCGAGGCAATTCCCTCTAAAGGCGACACATGAACAAAGGGACCGCCGGCATATCCGCCCAGTGGGCACCGCGCCGCCAACGGCCCTATGACCGCCGCCGATTTGATCGCGTCTATTTTTAGCGGCAGCAGCGGACCGTCGTTTTTCAGAAGCACCATCGATTCCCGCGCTGCCCGCACCGCTAATGTCCGGTGTTCTGCACTGTCTACCACGGAAAAGCTGATGCCGCTGAACGGAACACCGCCAGCGTCATCAAATTCCCCCAGCAACATGCGAATGGTCAATAATCGGGTAACCGCCTGTGCCACCTGTCCATCACTGACCTGTTCAAGATTCATGGCTTGCAGGGCGTGCTTCTGGTATGTGTCGCCACAATTCAGGTCGCAACCGGCGCGCAGGCCCATGGCCGCGGCCTGCGAACCTGTCGGCACATAGTGATGTGTCTGGTAGATATCGGCCACCGCGTCGCAATCAGAAGTGACATAGCCGCGGAATCCCCATTGTCTGCGCAGAAGATCGGTCAGGAGTGTGCGATCGCCGGTACACGGAATACCATTTATTTCATTATAGGAACTCATGACCGTGGCCACTCCGGCCTTTACCGCGGCTTCGAAGGGCTGCGTAAAATATTCCCAGAAACTACGTGGATTTACCGCTGCGGAAACCGTGTGACGGTCATCATCGGTTTCGTTACAGATAAAATGTTTGGCGCAGCATACGGTTTTCAGATAGGTCGCATCTTCGCCTTGCATGCCGCGCACGGCCGCACCTGCCATCACACCAATTAAATGCGGGTCTTCACCCAGGGTTTCATCTATCCGACCCCAGCGCGGATCGCGTGCGGTATTAAGCGTTTGTGGAGAATAAAATGCCAGCGCGGTCCCATGGGCGTTGTGATAGGCGCGGGCTTCATCTGAAACGGCATCATAAACCTGGAACTGCAATTCGGGATCCCAACTGTTGGCCAAAGCCAGCGGCACCGGAAAGCTGGTCACCGGGCCGCTGCGCAGCAGGCCATGCAGAGCTTCATGCCAGTATTGATACGCCGGCAGTCCGAGTCGTTTAATTGCCGGGGCGGTATTACCAAGCTGAGAAACCATTTCGGCGGGAGTCATGCGGGCCACGAGTGCCGCAGCGCGGGCCTGGGCGCGAGAGAATGCCGCAAGCTCTATATTGCCCAGCGGTGCGACCGGAGTCGCTTTATTGGCCGGCTTTGCGGCCTGCGATTGATCCCCTGGGCCGCAAAGTCCGGTGGCAACGGCTGCCCCGGCGGTTGCAGCAATAAATCCCCTTCGACTGATACGATTTGAACCGGTGAGTTCCGCCGCCATGAAAACTTCTCCTGAAAAATGCGCGTTCCGACACAGAATTTCAACACCGAGTACTGTGCCTTACTCGATTTGTCATGCGCTGCCGGGCGGCATAGACAGGAACCTGCGGCATCGGGTCACTCCGACCTACCGCCAGAATGAGGTGTATTGTCGCCTTGCAGCAGGATTTCGTCCAGAACCACACCCGGATCTACGGCATAAACCGAAAGCGTGTGCAGGCCATTGGATAGCGGACCGACCGGATAATGCAGTGGAATCTGGTTTGCCAGAACGCCGGCCGCCCGCACCCGATTGCCAGCCACACGTATTTCACTGGAAGCATACGGCACAGTTAAAACCTTGGCCGGACCGCCATTCCAGCGAATGGCGATGCGCAGGTTCATTCCCGGGTACAGTGGATAGGTGGGCAAAACACTCAGCACCAGCATTGCCGTGATAATCGGCCGGGTAATATGGATCTGATAGTCTATGCGCGGGGCATCGGAAAGCTGTTTTTCCGGGTTCCACCGGTTCTGTGGCACTGCAGGCCAAAGAGCCATCGCCCCGCCTGAGCGCCCCAGACCGGAAATCCGCCGCCATTGGGCCGTCGCGGTAGAATGCGTGCGTTCGAACTTATACGCAGGCAGAATCAGCAGCGAGTCGTGGCCCGGACGCGTTGCGCCGCCCTTATGGTGATCCAGCCATGGCCACTGCACGGACGCCCAGGCGACTCGCCAGGTGGTGCCGCCCATGGTGGCAAAATCGCGCCATTTGGCATTCCTGAGCTTATTGTTGTACCAGGCAACCTGCCGCACAATAAACCTTCGCCACAGGGCAATTTTTCTGCCGGTTTCTTCAGCCTGGGCCGGCGTGGCGCGGGCATGTCGATCCAACAGGAAGATCAAGCCGCTGGCGGCGAGCATTTGCGCCGGATAGGCAAACAATTCAAAAAAGGCTGCACGGCTTTCTGGCGGAATCCGGCGCTGCAGATTCCGCTGGTTGTCGAACAGCCTTTGATAACGGGCCAGCAGATCAGTCGCTTCCTGATCGGGCAATTCGGCAGCCCAGTTGCGATTCATGGATTCCGGACGGCGGATTTGCCCCAGCAGAAAAAACTCCTGAAGCAGGTCCGCAATGGTTGCGGCATATTCCGGGCCGCAAACCGTTTCGGCAAAGTGTCGCAGAAATACAGGCTGGCAATCCGCGCCGAAGACTTGGGGGCGCCAGGCCAGCCGGGCGGCAAAATCCATGCTGATTTCCCGTGGCTTTATACCACCGACATTTATCACCCATATCTGACGTGCCTCATTGTCCCAGGCTTTTTTTAATTCCTCCCACATCAGGGCCGGTGGCGTGGTGTTCAACCAGCAATAGGAATGCGGCTTGCCAAGGTATTCAATGTGATAATACACGCCGGAGCCACCGGACCTGCGGCGCTGTGGCGCATTGCTGAGTTGCCGGATATAGCCGAAATTATTATCCGGCCAGACGATGGTGGCATCTGGTGGAACTTTCAGACCGGAATTAAATACCAGCAGAGCCTCTTTATAGGGAACATAACAAGTTGCTGGCAAACCCAAGCGACGGGATGCCAGGCGCCGCAGAAGATTGGCCTGCAGATGAAAAATCTTTTCCACCAGCGATCTTTCCTGTGCCCTGGTGTGAACGCCCAATAACGCACTGTCATAAGGGCCGCGCATGCCGAGGGTCCAGACAGCTTCATACTGGCCGCGGCTTTTGACGGATTGCGCCCAGAATTTCAGAATATTGGCGCTGTTGGTGACAAAGTTCCATGGTCCGCGTCGCATATGGCCGGGGTGGCCAAGAAACGCCGCGGGATTCGCAAGCATCGGTTCGACGTGGCTGGACCCCATGACAATGGCATAATCGCTGGCCAAGGCCGCATTTTGCGGTATGGAGGCAAACGAAGCCGAACAGGGGTGCATGGCGGGCCAGAGATAATTTAGTTTAAGCCGCAGCATCAGCTCAAATACTTTTTTATAGGTTTTTGGCCCCACATTTCCACGCGCCGGGTCAAACGTATGTGCCGCCCATGGCTGGAACTCCCAATCCTCATCATTGATGAATATACCCCGGTATTTCACCCCCGGCGGCCCGGAGATAAGTCGCCCCGGCGTAACGGCCACGCAAGCAGCCTTTTTTACCGGCACATCCGCCCACCAGAACCATGGCGACACGCCGGATATTTCACATAATTCCATCACACCATATGATGTACCACGCCGCTCCTTGATAATTTTAGGGCTT
>JAJZOA010000213.1 GCA_021852225.1 Planctomycetota bacterium | reverse complement strand
TATCAAGGCGATTCCCAGGCCGCCCGCGGGCGGCATTCCATGGCCGAGCGCGGTTATAAAGTCGGTATCCATGCGTGCCATGGAATCTTCCTCTTTTAATCCGGCCAACTGGGCGGAGAACGTTTCATGCTGCACGAACGGATCGTTCAGTTCGGTATAGGCATTGGCCAGTTCCATGCCGGCGACATAAAGTTCAAACCGCTGGGCGATCGCCGGGTTGTCCGGCTTGCGGCGCGTCAGCGGGCAAAGGCCCGCGGGGTAATCAAAAATAAACACCGGCTGATCCAGCCCATACAGGCTCGGTTCAGCCAGACGTTCAAACAACTCGCCCACCAGGACGGCGGAATCCTTTTTGTCGATTTCCGCCACATGGTGTTTCGCGGCTGCAGCGCGCACGCCGGGTTCATCCAGCATGTCCACTCCAACCTGGCGCTGAAACAGCTCGCCGTAACTGATACGCTGGAACGGCGGCGAAAAGTCGATCATGCGGTCGCCGTAGGGAAGTTTAACACTCTGTGACGCGACCGGCGCGTCATTACCGGTGGTGGCGTTCCGGTTAAAGAGCTGTCGCCGCCGGTCCGCCGCCAGGTCGACAATCAGACTTTCGGTTAATTCCATCATTCCCGCCAGATCGCTGTATGCCTGATAGAGTTCCATCATGGTGAATTCAGGATTATGCCGGGTATCAATTCCCTCGTTGCGGAAATTGCGGTTGATTTCAAATACCCGTTCCATGCCGCCCACCAGCAGCCGCTTGAGATAAAGCTCCGGGCTGATACGGAGGAAAAGGTCGGTATCCAAAGCATTGTGATGCGTTACAAAAGGCCGCGCCGCCGCCCCGCCGGCGATCGATTGCATCATGGGCGTTTCGACCTCAATAAAATCCCTCTGATGCAGAAACGCGCGGATCGACTGGACAATTCTGGATCGCGCCGCAAACACTTCCATCGATTCCGGGTTTGCGGCCAGATCCAGATAACGCTGCCGGTAGCGGAGTTCCGTATCCGCCAGGCCGTGAAATTTATCAGGCAATGGCAGCATTGCCTTGGCCGCCAGACCGAATTGATCCGCCCAGATTGTAATTTCGCCGGTTTTGGTATGCCCCACCTTCCCCGAAAACCAGGCAATATCACCGAGTTCCAGCAGTTTGGCCTTTTCCCAGTCGGACGCCAGAAGCTGTTTGGCAACGCCTACCTGCATTCGGCCGGCGGAATCAGAGATTGTGATGAAAATCAGCTTCCCAATATCGCGCAGCAGGACAATTCGACCGGCAATTTTCGCCTGCGGGCCGCCATCGTGTGGCGTTTCAGGCGTATGCAAAGCCCGCGCCCCGGCTGTGCTTATAAGACCATCCACCCGCTGACCGAACGGATCCACACCCGCAGCGCGCCACTTTTCCAGCCGCAACTGACGATCCTTGAACTGGGGGTTTTCCGTGAACATGCGTACCTTTTTTCCAAATGGCCGCCAATATCAACCGGGACAAGCCAAGCCGTGTATTGTAGCCGGACGGCGGACGGCTGAAAATGATTCGGAAAAACCGGCAACGCACAACCGGAAGCATAATGAAGGTGGCAAGCCTGCCGTTATTTTGCGGATGGCTCCGGCCGGGCGGCCGGTTCACCTCGGGGCACGCCATTTGTGGACTCAAGGCGGCCGAAAATCATGCGACCCGCCGAAGTTTGTACGGCATTGGTCACCAGAAGATCAATCTCATGACCGACTCGGTCGCGGGCCCCTTCCACGACGACCATTGTCCCGTCTTCCAGATAGCCCACACCCTGCGCCGGCCCCTCACCTGGTTTCACGATTTTCAGTCGCATCATTTCACCGGGCAGTGCGGCGGGTTTAAGTGCATTGGCCAGATCATTAATGTTGATCACCGGCAGCCCCTGCAGCGTGGCGATTTTATTCAGGTTAAAGTCGTTGGTGACCAGCCGCCCGTTTTCCTGCTGCGTCAATGCCAGAAGCTTCTGGTCCACACCCTGAAGTCCCGACGCACGCAGTGTGCCATCCCAAATATGAAGCTCAAGTTTCCCCAAGGACTGCAACCGTTGCAACACATCCAGCCCGCGTCGGCCCCGGCCGCGTTTGAGTTTGTCGCCTGAATCCGCAACCGTCTGAAGTTCATTGAGCACAAACCGCGGCACGATCAGGCGGCTTTCAAACACACCAGTGGCCGCAATATCCGCAATCCGGCCGTCGATGATGACACTGGTGTCCAGAATAAAGGGCCGCGAGCCACGCATCGCCCGGCTGAATTCCACATAAGGAATAATGAACCGGAAGTCATCGCGGGTCTGCAGAATAAACGAAACCGACACATAACAGCAGATCAGACCAATCAACAGTTTCAACCCGGTAATGACCGATTGATTCAGATAGGCGGTATCCGACTTTATAAAAATATTCGCCACCTGCTGAATCAGGTATCCCAGCGCCAGCGAGACCAATATGCCCACCAGAACGCCAAAAAACAGGCCGGACATCGCCGTCAGGTTTTTCTTTTTGAAAAGAAAGTCCGCCAGAATAACGCCTATGGCCACCACCACCGCACTGAACATCGCCACCCATGGCCAGACGCCATTTCCCACATTAAGCGACAGATACGCCATCGCCACCGCGGTGACCAGCGCCAGAAATAAAAACCGCAGAATATTAAGAACCATGGCAACTCCATCTGGACCAATTCCCCAAGTGCTTGAATTCCCAATATCCGTCAGCTTCTAAGGCGCGCCAGCACCCGGGAGAATTTGATACGGCTATTCTATCGTCAAGTGGTCAAAATGGACAAACAAGGCACTCGCGCGCGGGAATAATTTTAACCCGTTTGCGCGGATTGCAGGCTGTCATTTCGTCCAAACCGAATCATCTGGCCGCAGACCGACTTGAGATTCCGCTTCCCATCCGGTTCCCCGCTGCGCCGGGAAAAAGGCCGCTCCCCGACACCACACATGCTTAAGATGGCCGGTTCCCGCCCGAAGGCAAAATGCCGGGAACCACCTGCCCGGCCGGAGGTGATGTCAAAATAATTGTCACCGGTGTATGCGGCCGGTAACGCAGATCCGCCACCAGGATAATCAGCACCAGCGGCAGATAAATCACACTGGCCAGAAAAACCCGCCGGGCATTCTGCCGCGTTTTTTCGCGCCTCAACCGCAGGGAAAGGTAGACCATCACCATACCCAGCGCCAGTGCGGCTGCGCCAAACCATGGCCCGGCAAAACCAAAGAAGCAGGCGGCCGTGGCAACAGGAATTAGCAGCGCACTGTAAAGAATCATCATGCGGCAGGTCACCTGACCGCTGGCATCCACCACCGGCAACATGCGAAAGCCGCCGTGGGAATAGTCGTCCCGGTACATCCATGCCAGCGCTAGAAAATGGGGTATCTGCCATACAAACAGCAGCAGGCCGAGAATAAGTGCTGGCAGCCCAATTCGTCCTGTCGCCGCGGTATAACCCATCATGGGTGGAATCGCCCCGCAAATCGCGCCGACCAGTGTATTAAGTGTTGAAATGCGCTTCAACGGCGTGTACACAAAAGCGTATAATGCCAGATTGGTCAAGCCCAGCAGCGCAGTAAGCGAGTTTACGCCGAAATACAAAAGTGCCAATCCGGATACGGCGGTGAAAATTGCGAAAAATATCGCCGTGGAAGGCAGCATTCGCCCCGCCGGAAGGGGTCTTTCGCGAGTGCGGTTCATCAGGCCGTCCGGCCTGATTTCCAGCACCTGATTCAGGGCCGACGCACTCCCGGCAACCAGCCAGGTTCCCGCCGCCACCAGCGCCAGAATCCACAGGCGCACATGGCCATCGGCACCAGTCACATATCCGACTACCGTGGTAATAACTACCATGGCGGTCAGACGCACCTTGGCCAGCGTGAAAATGTCCTTGCAGAGCATTGAGACTCGCGCCGGCGTGCTGGGCTGATCCGCAGGATTCGTCGGGACCGGCAAAACGGGCATTTCTGTCATGCTGCGCATCAGTTTTTATTGATTCCGCTACCTGTCCAGGGCCGCACCATATGCAAAGCCACGCGCCCTGCGCCCGCGCACCCGAATACTGCATTGTAGAAGTTTTTCCCTGCCGCGTCCAATCGGGAAAGTGGCGCAGAGGCCTCGGGGCCTTGGAGATTTGGGGATTTAGGCCTCCGCGCACTGGCGGAACCGGATGTAAGCCTCTCGACTTATCATAAACCACCGGTTGATCTGGTTGACCGATGCGACGGTGTCCGCGTTTAAGAATCGCGGCTTGTCGGCATTGATATTTGTCGGCAGCGCGCCCAAGAATCCCAAGACCGATTTTTTCCCTTTCGTAAAGTTACATCATTCCGTTTCAGGCGTCCGGCCGCAGGTAAGGATCACGACAACTCGGTGGTCTTTACATCTTTCACAAGAGGAAAATCAGACTCCGGGCGGCAGGGTAACATGGCTATAAGCTAGATATTGCATGTCGCGCCCGCTTGTGCGCAGCGTACCAAGAGGCCGTTGGTAGAATGTTTCTGGAGCATTTTATGTGGCGAATTACTGATAGATTCGTGTTGAAATCGGCCGTTGCATTGCTTTATTTTGATCGTACAGTTCTGAACGTTCGTGAGGAAGACAACGCAACTATAGCAATTAAGTGCTTTGTCACAACCGGATGTTCGGGCTGGCCGGGAATCCGGCGTTTCCAGAGGTGTCGTCGGCGAGGCAGTGTTCCTGAAATTTTGCTCTGACAGGGCGCTAATTATTTCGGCCCGCTGAAAACGTTTCAATTCTGAATGCGTGAAGTTCAAATTTCATCGCGAACACTGGAAAAGGACGGAAACCGAGGCACGCCGCCATCGGAAAGTTCCTGGTAGCGGAACAGGACCGTGGCACCGACGGGCGGAGGGTTCTCACGTTCCAAGTCGGAAAAGCCGGTGCCGATAGAAAATTCCGTGCCATCAGCCAGTCGCACCAGCAAGGCTCCCAGGCGGCCTTTGTGCCGCCCCGTGCCGGCCTGGTGGGCCACGACAACAGCCTCATCATCGCGGAAGGATTTCACTTTCAGGAGCGTGGCCGAGCGGCCGACGACGTACATGGACTGCGGCTGGCGAAGCATCAGGCCCTCACCACCAAGGGATTCAATGCGGGTGAGTTCTTCCTTCAAGGCCGACAGTCCGGTGCACCGGGTGTGGAGATGAACCGCGGCATGCGAAAGAGAGGGCAAGGACTGCAACGCTTTCAGACGGTCTTCAAATGTCCCGGGTTGGGAGGGAGCATCAAAGATCAGGAACCGAAGCTGTTTCCAGTGATCTGATTTATCCTGGCGGCGGACAATGGAAACGGTTTTCTGAAACGACTTGCGAGCCAGAAATAATTCGCCATCCAGGGGGTGCGCGGGCAAGCCGCTGATGAACCAATCCGGGGCATGGTAAAGATTACCTAAGCGGGAGAGAAACTGTTTGCCGTCCCAGTAGGCCCGAACGCCATCCAGTTTTTCAGACATCCACCAGTCTGTGGGATCCAGTTGGCCGTCCCAAGGCTCCGCAAGCAGCACCGGTGCGCCGGGGTGCGCCGCGCCCGAGGGAACGGACCGCCCGTCGGTGGTGGACGGCGGCGTGAAGGCCCCGCCGATGCGGGCTTCCTCCGCTGCGTCGGAGCGCAGTTTTCGCAGGTGCTTGCAGGTGCGCTTTTCGATCGGCTTGGATTGATTCCGCCACGCCGGGCACGAACAGGAGTAAACGCCGCCCGTGTTCTTAAACTCGTAGGGCTTCGCCCCGGAACCTTGCATAAAGTACGATTCGCCGTCTGCTAAATCCACCATGAATAAAGATAGTATCAAGTGTAATTAATGGCGTAAAGCGGCGGCGTAACTGACGTAAAGTGGAGGTTCGCTAAATTTTCCGGACGCGTCTGAACCCTGTTTTCACCCGGCATGTTTGCCGCACCACTGCGCCGCCATAAAAGAATTCAACGCCGCCGACACTTCCGGCTGCGAACGGGCCGCATATGAAAAAGCAAATCGAATTCGCCCGGAAAAAAGACCCTGCTTTTTGAATGGGAACCGGCCCATGATGCGCAAAACTATAAATATTGGTACAATCGCCGAAGCGGCTCAGGCACAGGCGGCGCTGGCCCAGCCGTTCGGAAGTTTGAATTTTTCGGGTATAAAACCTGGCATTCGCAACGCGATGCAAATGAGAGTTGGCCGATATGCTAAAATGCGGAGAATGCGGGGTTACAATATCTGATGCGGAGGCTAAAAATCCGCTGGACGGCCGTTATGTATCGCTTGCTTTGCGCGGTGGAGTATGACGCACCAAGTCCCGGTGCCGGCGGGCACAGCCATTCCGGATTATTCCGTGATCCGGTTGGTTGGCGGTGCCATGCGCGCTATTGGTGTTCTTGCAGCGGGCATGGGTGGAGCGGCGTTGCTGGCCGACATTGCAATGCATTTTCTTGGCGTAAACAACATTCCCACGCTGGTGTTGGCCTGCATATACGGGGTTTTGTTTGGCACGGCTCTGGCTGTTGCCGGCGAACTGTTGCTGATACTTCGCGATGTAACGCGAAAATATTTGCGCCGGTGAATTTATCCGCAGCCGACATTTTACCCTGTAGGGAAACCCGCGTTGCATACGACTAAAATCATGCATTGGCGGCAATCGGCTGGCCGCGGCACTGCTTTCAGGACCAGACTTAGGAGCACAGAATGACCAACAGCGTAAAACAGGAACTGGCGGATTTCGGTTCAGGCTGCTTCTGGGGCACCGAAGCTGTGTTCCGCAAAGTTGCCGGTGTGCTGGATGTAAAGGTCGGCTATGAAGGCGGCGAGTTGGCCAACCCGACCTATCGGGAGGTCTGCACCGATACCACCGGCCACGCCGAGGTGGTGCAAATTACATTTAATCCGGCGGTGGTCAGTTATGCCCAACTGCTGAACATCTTTTTTGAAAATCATGATCCAACCACCCCCAACCAGCAAGGCCCGGACTACGGTTCGCAGTACCGCAGCGTGGTGTTTTACCATTCGCCCGAACAGCAGAAACTTGCCGAGGCGGAAAAGGCCTTGCGCGATAAAAGCGGAGATTACGTGGGACCCATTGTGACACACATTGAACCTGCCCGAGCATTTTATCCCGCGGAAGAATACCACCAGCGATACTTTGAAAAACAGGGGGTGAACTATTCCTGTCACCTGGGCAACGGCAAAAAAACCAGCCGCAGGAGTTAATGTGAAAAGCCGGCATGCAAAGGCGTTACCACAATATATTTATGGGAATCGCCCAGCAGCAGATCCACCACTGATTCCTGTTCCTGCATTGTCTCTATTTCCCGCCGGGCCAGCGGCCAAAGCGTGTGCAGAGCCATGCGTCCCACAAAATGGGATGCAATAGCCGGAAGAACCATGATTCCCGCGGAACCAGAAAGCAGAAATCGCGACGGTTGGCGAAGGCTATTTATGGCGGCCCTGAGCGCACGGCTCAGTTCCGGCACAACCTGTATTTCGTCAATAGCGATCGGTCCATCCAACCGGGTTAGAAATCCCTCCGGGTCTGCCTGGGCGAATGCCCGCACAGCACCTGCAATAGCGTGCTTTTCCCAGCCTGACGCGGCCCTTGGATATAGACTGTGGGCCTGTCGGCCAGAGCGGCCTCTATGAAACTGCTGACTGCGCGACGAATCAACATAAAGGCGTTGCAACCCTTAATATGGTGTAAATTCAACCACATAGTGGCTGAAATTCGTTTTTTATGGTTGAATTTCAGCCGAAACTAAACCGGGTTTCCAGCAGGCGCGTTCAATGTTGTGGAAGTGGTATCTTGCGGCTTTAACTGCCATTACCGCATCGCAGAGTTATAACGCCCGCTCTATTGCCGCTGTGCAGCAATTGGCACGCGGCCTGTTTTGCGGATATTCTGGTCCGCCCGGGCGAATGATTCTGGGCCACCGTACCGGCAACGCGAATGGTCTGGTTTCACCGCCATGGTTCGGAGAATGTGTATGGCCGATGTGCCGCTGGTATCCGTTGTTATTCCAACCTACAACAGCCCGGACTATCTTATTCAGACTCTGGAAACTGTGTATATCCAAGGGCCGGGTCAG
>JAJZOA010000261.1 GCA_021852225.1 Planctomycetota bacterium | reverse complement strand
GGCGAATGCCGGCATAGACTCGCAGGTGAAGGAAGCGGTGGAAAAATTCCCGGAATCCGCCGCGCTGGCCGCCTGGGTTTCCACCCGCTTTGTGACGCAGGCTCCCCCCGATGAATTTGAAGGCGAATCCACCGCGGACCGCATTGAACGGATTACCGAACTCGCCCACGCCTTCATGCGGCGGGAACTTACCGAACTGGAACGGACGGTGCTGCTGCAGATTTACGATGTCGCCTGGAAAGACCATCTTTATGCGATGGACCAGTTGCGCGATTCCATCGGCCTTCGCGGCATTGCCCAGCGTGACCCGGTCATTGAATACAAACGCGAGGGTTCCCGACTTTTTGAAGAATTCCTGCGGGTACTGCGCGACAAAGTGACCGAGATTATTTTCCGCGTGAAAGTCGCCTCATCCGACGAGATGCGCGATGTCTATGCCGACCAGCAGGAATCGTTTGAAGTCCCGGAATCTTACGGGGTTGACGCCGCCGCGATTCAACAGGCCGGGCAATCGTCGGCCGCTCTTCCTGATCCCGACGAAGACCCGGACGCGATTCAGCCAACCGTGCCGATTGTAAACCCCGGACCCAAAGTGGGCCGGAATGATCCGTGCCCGTGCGGCAGCGG
Source organism: Planctomycetota bacterium (assembly GCA_021852225.1). The sequence continues at coordinate 7,484 of JAJZOA010000261.1, read as the reverse complement.
AAAAAAATTCAAGCAGTGCTGTGGTAAAAACGGCTGACCCCACGCGGTGCGATGGCTGAAGCTTTCACACCCCTGTTTTCCCTTAAAGCCCCGGCGGCAGGCCGCGACAGGGCAGAAAAAGGCGATGGTTTATGAAACTTCCAAGTGTGGCCATTATCGGCAGGCCCAATGTGGGCAAGTCCAGCCTGTTGAATTTCCTGGCGCGCCGGCTTATTTCCATTGTGGACCCCACCGCGGGAGTCACTCGAGATCGCATCGGCGCGATTGTGGAACATGAAGGCCGCTTTTTTGAACTTATTGATACCGGCGGCTACGGCATAGATGACCCCGACAACCTGACCGAGCAGGTGCGTGAACAGATTCGTCAGGCCATTGAAGAGGCAAGTCTGATTCTGTTTGTGGTGGACGCCCGCAACGGGCTGGTTTCTCTGGACAAAACCGTTGCCACACTTTTGCGCGGCTTTTCCAAACCGGTCATGCTGGTCGCAAATAAGGTGGATTCCGCCGCAATGGCCGTCAACAGTGCGGATTTCTTTTCGCTGGGTTTTGGCGAGCCGGTGGTGATTTCGTGCCGGGAAAACCGTGGACGCGATGACCTGCTGTCCCGCATTACGGCCAATCTGGCGGATGAAATGGCGGATTCCGTGGAAGAACCGGAATTAAAAATTGCCGTCGTGGGCAAGCGGAACGCCGGAAAAAGCACGCTGATCAACGCCTGGGCGGGCCAGCCGCGGGTAATTGTTTCGGAAGTGGCCGGGACCACGCGCGACAGTGTGGACGTGCATATTGACTTCGACGGCCGCCGCCTGGTCGTCATTGATACCGCGGGTGTTCGCAAGCGGTCGAAAATGACCAGCAATGATCTTGAATTTTACAGTTACCACCGTGCGCAGCGGTCCATCCGGCGGGCGGACCTGGTGATATTGATGCTGGACGCCGCCCTGGAAACCGGCGATGTGGACCAGAAACTGGCGGCCTACATTCAGGAACAGTTCAAACCCACTATTCTGGCCATCAATAAATGGGACCTCGTGGGCGAGCGGGCCACTTCGGCCCAGTTTGCTGATTATGTCGGAAAGATGTTTCCGCAATTGGAATTCGCTCCGGTCGCATGCATCAGTGCCAAAGACAACCAGCACGTCCGCGAAACGCTGCGGCTGGCATTTTCCCTCCATCGGCAGGCTGCCACCCGCCTTAGCACCGGCCAGTTGAATCAGGCGGTGCAGGACATTGTTCAGCAGCGCGGCCCCAGCAGCCGCACATCTCGGCCGGTGAAAGTTTATTACGCCACACAAATTGCGGTCAACCCGCCCACCATTGTGTTAAGCGTCAATCAGCCCGATCTGGTAACAGAAGAATATCGCCGGTATTTTGTCCGCCAATTGCGGCAGCGGACCAGTCTTTCGGAAGTTCCGATCCGCCTGCTGGTGCGCAGCCATCACCGCACCGCCCGCAAGCCGACCCCGGACCGTTCGGCACCCGCCGGCAGAAAGAAAACCAGACGGTCGCCCGGCCGATAGGATAAAATTTTCCGCCGGATTGCATGGTCCAGACGTATAACCATCACCGTGACCCGCGTAGCCGCCGGGCTGGATTTTTGAAATGGAGTTTTGACTATGGCTTTTTTTCCGATGCTGGCAAAAGCGATTCTTCGCAGGTCGGCGGGCCGTGCCCTGGCCGGTCTTGCGATCATCTCCTTATGCATTGTTTCCGGCTCGCGCCGCGCGGCTGCGGCCGGAACCTGGCAACCGCGCGTGGATACGCATAATCTGCGCGATACGGTCACGGTGCAGGTGGTGCGTCATTGCAGCCCGGCCATTGTGTCCATCACCGCCAAACGCCTGATCACAAGACAGATTAACCCCTTCGGCGGCGTGTTCTGGGGCCCCGTGGCCGGCGGCCCGTTTGTGCAGATGCCCGCTGACTTTCTGGGAAGCGGATTCATCATTCAAAAAGAAGGATATGTTGTTACCAACAACCATGTGGTGGATCAGGCGCGGGCCATTTCTGTAACACTTTCGAATGGCAAATCATACAAGGCGCATGTCGTCGGCAGCGACCCGCAGGCGGACCTGGCCATTCTGAAAATTGACCGCAAGAAAACGTTTCCGACCATTCCTCTTGGAAGTTCCGCGGACTTGATGATCGGCGAGCCGTGCATCGCGGTTGGAAATCCGTTCGGCTTCAGCCAAAGCGTCAGTTCGGGCATTGTCTCAGCCCTGCACCGGGAAATTCATGAACCGAAAAATCCGGTGCCGCTGAAAAATCTTATTCAGACCGATGCCGCCATTAATCCGGGCAATTCCGGCGGCCCCCTGTTGAATGTATACGGACAGGTGGTAGGCATTAATACGGCCATTCGCGGCAACGCGCAGAATATCGGCTTTGCCATCGGCGTAGACCGTTTGGCTTCGCTCCTGCCGGAACTGCTCAACCCCGCGATGGCGCGCGGACTGAATATCCCCATTAATTTTGTTGACCAGCGCACCCTGCGCCAGCCCGCGGACATTCAGGAAAAAGTTCAAATTTCCGGCATACCGGATTCCACCATACGTTCCATTGATGGCCGCCGGATTCATACGCTTATCGGTGCATGTGCCGCGCTGCTGGCCACCGCACCGGGCCAGAAAACCGTGAAGGTTCTCCTGGTAAACGGCAAAATGCTTTCCTATCCGATCCTGGCCGTGCCGCCTTCACCGGTGGTGATTGATGCTCGGAAAAAATTGGGCATTACCATTGAACAAATGACTCCGCTGATGGCGGGAAAATATCATTTTAAAGTGCAATCGGGCATTTTTATCAAGGCGGTAAAAGCTGGTTCAATTGGCGCGCTGGCCGGCCTTAAGCCGCAAGATGTGCTGGTAAAACTTGGACCGTATCCCATTCGCACGCTTCACGACCTGGGCATTCTGCTCCCGCATCTGCCCAAGACCGGCCGTGTGCAGGTGCTTGTGGTCCGCAACGGCGGACTGGGCGTCGGCTATCTGGTTTTTCCATAACGGATATCAGACCAGCTTCAATGAATGGCTGTTCCATGGGTTTACCAGTTTGATTTCGCAATAAAATCGCCGATATTCGTCGCAGATGCCGTCGTGCCGAATTCGCGGAGGTTTTACTCCACCCGTACCGGCGTGATGTTTAAGCCGTGCCCGGATGGCTTAACCCGGTCCGCGAATCGTCATAGCGGACACAAAATGCAACTTTGTTCCCCCGCCGTGAATGCATGGGCGATAACCACGTCAGTTCGCCTGACCACACGTCGTATCGGATGGTTGAAACCGTCTGATCGGCGCGCACTTTGTGGACGGGCCGCGCCGTCGGCCCGCAAGCCTGAAAAGTTCCAAACCGCGCTGTGGGGCGCACAAAATACAACTCGACCAATCCCGGCTAAAATAATACACCCGGCAAAAGCCATTGGCCGCCGGTGATACTGTGTGCCTAAAATAGCGTGGCTTTAATTTGGAGGTTTTATTACCCATGGCTGACAGCTCCCCTACCGCAACACCGCCGGCGACGGAAATTCCTCCTTACAATTTAACTGGTGTGGATTACAGCCACATACCACCGCGAAAAATCGCCGGGCCGATTGTGGATGTTCATACCCATACACGGGACGTGGCGCTGACGCGGGAATATCTGCGTGTGGCGGATGAATACAGCATAGGGGAAATCTGGACGATGGCCCCGCTGGAAGATGTGGATGCATTGCAGCAGGCATTTCCCGGCCGATTCCAGTTTATCGCGATTCCCAAATGGCAGAATCTTGGTCCTGGCGACGATTTTATCGCCGAATGGATTCGCCGCCTTGACGAATTTTATCAGCGTGGCTCCCGCCTGATTAAATTTCATATGGCACCGGGAACGCAGAAACGCATGGGTATGGACCTGGACAGTCCGGCGATTCAACGCGTCATCCGTCATGCGTATGACCTGGGCTATCATTTTATGAGCCACGTGGGCGACCCGCGCGCCTGGTTCGGCGAAGACCGCAAATACAAACCGTCGGAAGGGCACCGCGGCTTTCCTGAACAGTTTGCCATGCTGGAACGTCTGCTGGAAAAATACCCGGACCGCATTCATATGGGCGCCCACATGGGTGGCAGTCTGGAAGATCTCGATGCGCTGCAAGTGCGACTGGATCGCTTTCCGCACTACATAGTCGACTCCAGCGCCACCAAATGGATTGTCCGTGCCGTTGCCGAACAATCGCCAGGACGGGTGCGGGACTTTTTTATCAGGAATCAGGACCGCATCTTGTTCGGAAGCGACCTGGTCGTCGGCGAAAAATACAATCACGACCACTATGCCAGTCGCTATTGGGCGCACCAGAAACTCTGGGAATCTGATTTCAATGGTCTGTCGCCCATTGAAGACCCGGATGCCGCCAACGGAAAGCCGCGTCTGGTCGGCCTGGACTTGCCTGTGGAAGTTCTGGAAAAAATGTATCGCGCCAACGCGCGACGCTGGCTGTATGGCCGGGTCTTGGGCCGAAATGCGTGAAGCTGCCGGTTGGCGACGCGGAGGTTACTTTGCCGTCGCCGCGGCGGGCTTCGCAATTCCGGCACTGAATGTCATGGGTGGCAGCCCCAGTTTTTTGCGGGCCTGGTTGCTGGCGTAAAGTGTTTGCGGCATCTGGCCAAGCTGAACATACGCAATATGGCCATCGGCGAACGCCAGTTCCCCGGCCGTGCTGGCCTGCTGTTCGTTGGAATACAGAATAATAATGCGGCCAAAAGCGGCTGGCGGCGGCGTGCCGGATTTCAAATTTTTCGGCAGTTGAAGGTCGTTGCCGACGTACCGAAAATCGCTGTTGGCGTTAATCGCGTGAATCAGTATTTTTGGCTTGATTGTGCGCCAGTCCGATGGCAGCGTCAGCGGTTCGCGAACATTCGTCGGATCGCTCAGGTAAGCCGGCTTGATCAGATTGGTCTCCAGCAGCGCCGCCAGGTTCGGCGGATAATGGCCATGGTGCGACCGGGCATAGGTGACACACGCGGCCGCCACAACTTTCAATTGTTTTTCCAGCAGAACTTCCCGGTCTTTATGCAGCCCCAAAGACTGCACCGAAAAGATGATCATGCCAAACAGCATGGAAACCACGCCCAGCGCGCGACCGGTGAACCAGTATTGGCGCTTGTCCAGACGGTACAGCAGTGACCCGGCACCTAAAAACAGGGTCGACAGCGAAAGCAGCAGCACGGAAATCGGTGGCGGCTCGGTAAGACTTGGCTTGTACCGGGACATAATCAGAATTTCGCCAAGCAGGCAAATGCCCGCCCCCACGGCCACCCAGTTGACCACGCGAGGCTGCTGATTGTCTGTTGATTTCGGCGTATCTGTGTTCATGGTGTTCATTGTACCGTTGCACCTGTTTCTAAAACCGCTTTTATTATAGTGGGCGGAAGGGGATTCGTCCGGATTTTGTTTTTGGCGTTTGTTTTTGGCGTTTGTTTTCAGCGTTCCCGGATGGCCGCGCCGGCTTTGCAATCCGGCTGACTCGTTTTGTCAGGTTCTGGTTGAAAGTCGTCGGTTTGCCATGCGTGCCCCTGTCACCCTTTTCCCGTAATGCGGCGCGGCCGTAGCCTTCACGGTTCTTCCCGGGGTTATGATAATGGCCCCGTGCCATGGCACCCGCCAGATTGGAACGCCAAAATGCGAACTTCCTGTTATTGTATCGGCAAATAATCCGTGCGCCGTACGGACCGCCCTTCACGCGCCAATGCCCGACATTAAGGAAATCCCTGATGGAACTGTTTTCGCGGCACGACCAATCCCTCCGAAGATACAATCGGTTTCTTCTTTTTATCGCTGGTCTGGGAGGATTGTTGTATGGCATTGACGTCGGCATCATTGCCGGCGCTCTTCCTTATTTGCAGGAAACTTCCGGATTAAGCGCGGCCCAGCTTTCCATGGTGGTTGCGGCGGTCCTGCTGGGCAGTGTTATTTCAACAATGTTCGCCGGCATGCTGGCTGATTGGATGGGGCGTAAACGGCTTATGATCATAAGCGGCTCGCTTTTTGCGATAAGCATTCCGATTATCGCCCTTTCCCAGGGCTACGCCCCGCTTATTTTCGGCCGACTGCTGCAGGGAATGAGTGCCGGCTATATAGGCGTGGTGATACCGCTGTATCTGGCCGAATGCCTCGGACCGCGGCAGCGCGGGCGCGGAACCGCCCTATTCCAACTGATGCTGACATTTGGCCTGGTGGCGGCGGCTTTAATTGGCATGTTTTTCAGCATCCGCGTGGCGGCGGTTAGCGGACATGACCCGGCAGCGACTCTTTTCGCATTTAAAAATGCCGCCTGGCGCGGCATATTCTGGGCCACGCTGCCGCCAAGCCTGCTGTTTGTATTCGGCAGCCTGTTTCTTACCGAATCACCGCGCTGGCTTTTTCGCCGTGGTCGCCTAGTTGAAGCCCGCAGCGCGCTCCTGCGGTCGCGAACGGCGCAATCGGCGGATATTGAACTTGCCGAAATGCGGCAGGCGGCCGAAACCGTCGCATCCGCCGGGTCACGCGCTCGCCGCGGCCGGTCTGAATCGCTTCTGCATCGCAGGTACATTATTCCATTTCTTCTGGCATGTATTATTCTGGCGTGCAATCAGGCCACCGGCATCAATTCGATTATCGGATACAACACAAACATTCTGGCGCAGGCCGGCCTGAACGATGTGCAGGCCCATTGGGGATATGTGCTGTTTACAGGGGTAAACTTTCTGGCAACCATCATCGGTGTGCTGGGCGTGGACCGAATCGGACGCAAGAAACTCCTGTGCTTCGGCAGCGCCGGCATTATTGTGTCGCTTGTTCTGACAGGACTGCTTTTTATCCATTCTGAAAGCGGAAAAATTGATGTGCGAACCGCTTTGCAGGCTAGCATTTCCCGCAATCAGGCGATGAGCCTGCGGTTCACCCCGGCCCTGGCCCGTCGGCTTATCGCCAATGCCGCACCTGCGGACGACCGGGCATTGGCCGCGGGGCGGGCTTTCACACTGATCATCAATTATTCGTATGGCGGGTTCCATGCGACAACTCCGGTGAATCGCTCGGACAGCGCCACAAATACCCCCATCCGTCTGTCACGCGCCGGTTGCGTGCCCGCCAATGGGGTCATAGCCTTTTTTACAAATCCTTTTGTCTCCTTATCCGCCGCCCGCCGTGCGCCGCTCAAGATTGACCATGCCTGGATATCGCCTGTCCCAGCGGCAAGCAACGGCTGGCTTATCGCAGTCTGTCTGTTTGTGTTCGTCGCCTTTTATGCCGTCGGACCGGGCGTGTGCGTGTGGCTGGCGCTGTCCGAATTGATGCCGACACGGATTCGTTCCAACGGAATGAGCATTGCGCTGCTTATTAATCAGATTGTATCAACCGCCATTGCAGCCTTTTTCCTGCCCTTGGTCGGCGCGTATGGCTATGGCCCCATGTTTCTGCTGTTTGCCGGATGTACGGTTACTTTTTTTGTAAGAACTCCCTGAGTACATCGA
>JAJZOA010000032.1 GCA_021852225.1 Planctomycetota bacterium | reverse complement strand
CAGGATATGCTTTTGCCCAGTGCGGCCAGCTGGTGGTGCGGCGATCCGGCCTCACTTTCCTATGTGCTGGACCATCCGGAAGACCTTGTTATCAAGCAGACCTTTCCCCGGCGCGGCGTTAATCCGGTTTTCATGCAGAATCTTTCTACAGCACAGCGCGCGGACATGCTGGCGGAAATTCGCCGCAATCCGCAGTTGTTTGTGGCCCAGGAACAATTGACGCTTGCCACCACACCAGTGCTGACGGAGAACGGGTTTGAGCCGCGGCACATGCAGATGCGCGTTCATCTTGTCGCATCCAGGGCGGATTCGTATGCCGTCATGCCCGGCGGGTTGACGCGTTTTTCCGCTTCATCGGAAACACTCGTGGTGTCGATGCAGGAGGGTGGCGGCTCCAAAGATACCTGGGTAATCGCCGACGGCCCGGTTGACAATCTTTCACTTTTGCCCCCCACCGGCCAGAACGTGACAATTAACCGCGGCGGAAACGATTTATCCAGCCGATCAGCGGATAATCTTTTCTGGCTTGGCCGATATATGGAACGCGCCGAAGGGCTTACCCGCCTGATGCGCGGCATTCTGCTTCGCGCCGCGAGTCAGGCTGTCGGAAGGACCAGTTCGGAAATTCCCATCCTGCTTTCGGTGGCCATCGGCCAGTCACACGCCGCCGCCGGTACACCGGTGGCACCACTGGGTGTTTCATCGCAACGGGGGCCATTGACTCCGGCCACGATAGAATCGATTCTGTACGATGCCAACCAGCCGGGAAGCCTGTACCCGACCCTTACCGCGACCCAACGGCTTGGTGGGGTTCTGCGCGACCGCCTGAGCATTGATACCTGGCGGGTCATCAGCAGTCTGGACCAACCTCGACCTGGGGCAACGCAGGGCGATTCAGCCTGGCAGTTAAATGACATTCTGGCCGACCTGGATCAACTGATTGTTCACTTTGCGGCGTTTGGCGGATTCGCCTCTGAAAGCATGACTCATGGTCACGCCTGGCGGTTTCTGGATATGGGCCGCCGTTTGGAACGTGCGCTTCATACCATGCTTCTATTGCGCGGCACAATGGATCGCGTTTGCGATGATGAAAACCTGATTCTGGAAGCCATTCTGGAAATCGCCGACAGTTCCATGACTTATCGGCGACGGTATTTAACGAATCTTCAAGCCGCCGCTGTTCTTGATCTGCTACTGCTGGATGAAGGAAATCCGCGTTCCGTGGGATTCCAGCTTGCGCGGCTGACTGAACATATTGCAAGTCTTCCGCGTTCGGTGGACCGACCACACGCAACACCGGAACAGAAAATTATTCTCCGAGCCTTAACCGGCGTGCGGCTGGCCGACGTGCAGGCTGCCTGCAAGCCGCAGGCCGATGGTCGCCGCGATCAGCTTGATGAACTGGTAAAAGGAATCATCGAACATCTTGAAGCGCTTTCCGATGCGATCAGCCGTGGATATCTGTCGCACACCAACGTGTCATACCAATTAGGCTCATTGCCGGCGGTGAACAACCTGTGAAATACCAGATATTGCACAATACTGGCTATCAATACACGGAACCTGTCTCCATTTGTCACAATATGGCGCATCTTCTGCCAAGGGATTATCCGCGGCAGTCGTGGCTTTACCACGAGTTGGTGATTGACCCGGCCCCCGCCGTCCAAACCCGACGTTATGATTACTTCGGCAATCCCGTTCTTTATTTTGCTATTCAAAAGTCACATGAAAGTCTGGCTGTAACGGCGCGCGGTCTGGTGGACGTCATACCCGCCGCCCCGCCGGAAAGCATGCCGGAAATGCCCTGGCAGGCCATTACCGATATGCTGCATCAGCGGCGCGGTCAGTTGGCGGAACCCTTCGGGTTTACGCTGCCTTCCCCGGCGATTCCGCTGACAGCGGATCTGCTGGCCTTTGCACGGGAATCTTTCCATCCGGAAAACACCTTACTGCGAGCCGCCCGCGACCTGATGCGACGAATTTATGAACAGTTCACTTTCGATACCACCAGCACCACAATTTCCACACCGCTTGACCAGGTATTGGAGAAACGGCATGGAGTCTGCCAGGATTTTGCCCATCTGGCCATCGGCTGCTTCCGGAGTTTTGGCCTGGCCGCCCGGTATGTCAGCGGATACCTGCTGACAATCCCCCCACCGGGCCAGGCGAAAATTGTCGGCGCGGATGCCTCCCACGCCTGGGTATCCACTTTTCTTCCTGGTTACGGCTGGGTGGACCTGGACCCAACCAATAATTTATTCGTTTGCGATCAGCATATCGCCATTGCCTATGGCCGCGATTTTCATGACATTTCCCCCTTGCGCGGCGTGGTGCTCGGTGGTCATGGTCATACGGTGAATGTTTCGGTGGACGTGGAAGCGGTCCCGGATGAACCAGCCTCATCTGCATCCGGCGCAGCCTGACCGAACCGGAAAGCCGCTGGTGCTACCTGAAGCTGCGCTGGAAAACTAAGCTCGCTTGCAATAAAAGCTGTCCGCCTATAAAACCGCCAGAGATTTTGCCGGAGAAGAATACGATGTATTGGTCCAAAACGCTTATTCCCACCAGTCGCGAAGTGCCCGCCGATGCGGAAATTATTTCCCATCAACTGATGGTTCGTGCCGGGCTTATCCGGCGCATTAGTGCCGGCGTATACGACTGGCTTCCGCTGGGATGGCGGTCGATGCAGAAAATAATGCACATTATCCGGCAGGAAATGGATGCCATTGACGCGCAGGAAATTCACCTGCCCGCTCTGCTGCCCGCCGACCTTTGGAAGCAGACCGGCCGCTACATGGATTACGGTCCTCTTTTGTTTAAACTCAAGGACCGCAAGGGTTCGGAAATGATTCTTGGCCCGACCCATGAAGAATGTGTGACCGAGCTAATGAAAGCCTGCATCAACAGCCATAAACAACTGCCGCTGACCCTTTATCAGATTCAGGGCAAATTCCGTGATGAAGCGCGGCCCCGCAATGGACTGTTGCGCGTCCGCGAATTTTTTATGAAAGATGCGTACAGCTTCCATTCTTCATTGGAAAGCCTTCACGAAACCTACCAGGCAATGTACGGCGCATATGTGAAAATTTTCCAGCGTTGCGGAATCACCGCTATACCTGTGGAAGCGGACAGCGGCCCGATTGGTGGCGATGCCAGTCATGAATTTATCTGCCCGTGCGACGCTGGAGAAGATGTGATTGTGCGCGCCAAAGATGGTTCATACGCCGCCAATCTGGAACGTGCTGGATGCGGGCCAGGTGCGGCGGCAGGTCTGACCGATCTTCCACCGGCCCATGGTGCCCCATTGCAGAGCATCGCCACGCCGGGCGCATCGTCCATTGCAGATTTGTGCGCCATGCTTAAAATTCAGCCGAATCAGATGATTAAAACGCTGGTCTACGCGCTTCGCCAGAAAGATCAGACGCAATGGGTTGTCGCCTGTGTGCGTGGCGATCATGAAATAAATGAGGCAAAACTCAGGAAAATCGTCGGAAATGTCGAACTGGCCGATGAAAAGTATGCCCGCGCCGCAGGGTTTGTAATAGGCTTTGTTGGCCCGCATGTGATCAATTCCATACCGGCCCAACTGATTATTGATCCAGATGCGCTCCGCCTGGTACAGGCGGTTACCGGCGGCAATCAAACAGATATGCATATTTCCAACTTTAACTGGCGGCAACATGTGGAGGCGGCCAAACTGGAAAGTGCAGCCGTGGCTGATATTCGCAATGTAACCCAGGCCGATAAGGCACCCAATGGCACGGAATTAATTTTCAGCAAGGGCATTGAACTGGGCCATGTGTTCAAACTGGGAACGAAGTATTCCGACGCTTTGGATGCGACCTATCTGGATGAAAAGCAAAAAAAAGTCTCCATGATTATGGGCTGCTATGGCATCGGTCCGGGCCGTGTCATGGTGGCCGCACTGGAAACCCTGTCGGATGCCGATGGCATTCGTTGGCCAATGAGCATAGCCCCCTGCCATGTGGTGATTACGCCGATTAAATATGATGGCGAAGCGCGCCGCATTGCCGATTCCCTGCATACGGAATTAACCCGCATGGGCGTGGATGTTCTGGTGGACGACCGCGACCAGCGGCCCGGCGTGAAATTTAAGGATGCGGATCTGATCGGCATTCCCATCCGTCTGGTGCTCGGCGACAAGGGCCTGGCCACTGGACAGGTGGAAGTTAAATTCCGTGACCAGCCGCAGGCCCAGATGCTGCCCCTGGTGGGCCTGGCGGAACATATCGGCAAAATTGTGCACGAGCGTCTGCTGGCGTAGTCCACAATGCCCTGAAGCTTGCCCGAGCGCCGGCCCTTCAGCTTCCGGGTTTAATATGTTGCATTGTCGGCGGGTTCGGCATCAGAGCCGGGCAATCACTGCCTCGGCCACGGCGCTGCATGTCGCGCTTCCGCCCAGATCACCGGTCAGCACTTTTCCTTCGTTTAGAACCGCAAATGTGGCGTTGGAAATTGCCTCCGCTTCGCGCGTTAATCCAAAGGTATAAGTCAGCATCATGGCGACAGTCAGAATTGTGCCGATTGGATTTGCCTTGTTTTGGCCGGCAATGTCCGGAGCACTGCCGTGAATCGGCTCGTAAAACGGCACCGCCCCTTGCCCTGATCCATCCTTTTCACCCAGACAGGCCGAGGGCACAAGACCGATTGAACCGGCCAGCATGGAAGCTTCATCGGACAAAATGTCACCGAAAGTGTTTTCGGTCACAATGACATCAAAGTCTGACGGCCGCCGGAGAAGTTGCATGGATGCGTTGTCCACATACATGTGGTCAAGCTTTACATCAGGATATTCTTTACCCATGGACACGGCGGTTTCCCGCCACAACTGGCTGGTGGCCAGAATGTTGGCCTTGTCCACGCTGGTAAGTTTCTTGCTGCGATTCTGCGCGGCTTGAAAACCAACTTTGAGAATGCGCCGAATTTCGCTTTCGCTGTACGCCATGGTATCCACCGCCTGCCGATCAGGAGCGGTGCCACGAATGCCCTGTGGTTGGCCGTAATACAGGCCGCCGGTAAGTTCGCGGATGATCATAATATCAATGCCGCCGGTAATAAGTTCCGGCTTAAGCGGGCAACGGCTGGCTAAGCCGCGCGGCAGCACCACATGCCGCAGGTTGGCGAACAATCCCTTGCGCAATTCCAGCAGCGCCACGCGTTCCGGCCGCTGCGACTGAGGAAGTGTAATGTCACGGTCGGGCAGCCCCACCGCGCCAAACAGAATCGCATCGCTGGCGCGGCAGATATCCCGCGTCGCCTGCGGCAGCGCGGTTCCGTGGCGGTCGATTGCAATCCAGCCGACGTCCGCATATTGGGCACGAACCTTGTGACCATATTGTTTTGCCACAGCCTCCAGCACATGCATGGACGCATCCACCACTTCTGTGCCAATGCCATCTCCGGGAAGAACCGCCAGTTTCAAGTCCATGTTGGGTTTAGCTCCAGACTTCCATTACATCATTTTCGCCGACATTCCATCGGCCAAAAAGCCTTTTTGGCCAAGTTCAGTAACTTACCGCCGACATCGATTGAAGGCAAATCACATAGAAACAGAGGGCCGCCAAAATGTTTGCACATTGAGGAAGACGGCCGCACAAATTGGCAAACGTCGGTCAATCCGGTGCAAGCGTCAGACAAGTCGCACTATGTCCGGCAACCGTGGCCCCGATTGCGGGCAATTGTGGAATTGCCCTGTGGGCTTTAATTTCACTTATATCCACCGGGCTGGAGCGGTGATTAACGACAATCAGCTGATTGCCAAATCGCGCAAACTCCACCCCGCGCATCGGCCTGATTCGCAGCGCCGCCGGCGAACCAATCAGCACCTCCACTGGCGTTTTCTCCAGCAGGACAATCGGGTGCATTTCCTGCCTGCCATAATGCGGCGGCACAATCGGCATCGTGCGCCGACAATACGAATATCCATATTGGAAGCCGAAGGAGAAAATGCGCCCCGCACCCGCGCGGATTTCCGTTATTGCCGGTTGGCCGGATTGAATATAGGCCCCTATCGGTGTCCCGGTCAGGTAGGCCACCGTTGACCAGCCATGCGGAATCACCGACTCTCTCCATTGGATGCAGTCAAACGGTGCCGCCACTTCGTGAACGCCGAATGTGTTTGCCGCCACTTCGCAATGCGGACCATGCAGCAGCGTACCACCTTGCATGACAAACGCCTTAATTGCGCTTTCCGAAGCGGCATTAGGACCCAGGTCGTATAATGCACAATGTGGCACAACCAGATGCGAATAGTCAGCCAATGCGCCGGAAGCTATTTGCCGCGGGTGCAGAATGTCCACATGCCAGCCCAGATCCACCAATTGCGCGTACCAGCCAAGCAGATCCATCCGGTGTTGCCCTCCGGCATCCACCTCCAGCGGTTCATACAGGCTCATTTCCGCCGGAAACAGAATCGCCGCTTCCCGGGCACGACGCTCCAACAGCATCGGAATGACCTTTGCCGCCCATTTATTTCCAGCGCGCAGCGACTCCTTGAATGGACCGTCCATGCGGTACATGACGCCGCCATCATCCAGTCCGCTGTACCCGTAAATATGAAACGATGTGGCACCATTGGCGATCAGGGTGCCAATCGATTCGGCTGGCGTAACCGTGCGGTAAATATCTGCGTTCACATGCCTGCCCATATACAACCCGCCGGTGAACGGTCGGCCGGAATTGGCGCTCCGCATAATCGAGCCTTCCACACTTAGCGCCATCGCATCAGGCTGATTTTCAGCATTCAACGGCGACGCAATATACAGAACGCTGTCGACGTGATCCGCGCATTTGTAAACGTCCATAGCCCGCTGGCCGGTCTGCCAGGAAATCTGCCCCGGTGGATTAAAGAAAAAACCCCACTGGTGCAGAACCGGTTGAATAAAAATCGGCGGATCCATCCGGCGCCAGTGCTCTTTCATGACCGCCAGATATTGCTGCAATTCGCCTGCCAGATAAGTTTGATTATCCACCCAACGATAAAAATCCGGCGTGCGACGGGCAAAATCCAAAGCCGTCGGCCGGGCGCAATCCACCCAGTTTAACTCCTCCGGTCGCAGGTAATAATCTCCCGCAGCCAATGCCTCAAACGATTCGGCATTCGTGCCGTAACGCTGGTTCAGGCGGCCAATATCGCCGCCATAGCGGCGCGCCAGCCAGCCCAGATAGCGCGTGCGACCCTCCGCATCAAAACTTGGTTTGGGTATCGGTTCAAACATGGTTTGCATGATGATCCGCGGCGGAGTTTCCTCCGTGCGCCGCATGCCTGTTGAATAAAGCGCCAGCAAGCCGCGAACATGTTCCACCATCGTGGCCTGCGCTTTTGGCGACCAGTATTTATAGGTCCCCATCGGCTGGCCGTCGGGCCGAATGCTTTCTTCGCCCCGCACCGGCGGCACATCGCGAATATTCGGATATAAATTATCACCACCCAGATACAAGGCCAGATGCGTGTAATCAAGCCCAAGCGACTGAATCTCCTGCATCATGAATTCCTGCATTGCCACGTAGTTGCTGGCCGGTTGGCCGCGGTAGCGCGCAAAAAAATCTTCCCACGGTTTGGAATCCAGATTTACCGAATTAAATCCCAGGTCCACAACGTCCTTCAGGCCGCGGCTGACCGCTTCGCGACTGCTGTAGAAAGGCTCAAAAAAATTACCGAACCAAATGCTTAACATTGGCGCGCTGGAAGTGCTCATGTCCTGATCGCCTTTCTTGGGAAAAACTTCCCTCATCAGGCGATACCCGGAAAGCCGGCTCCCCGCGGCATCGCCAATAGCGGCCCACTATACTACCGTCGCATTTTGATTAAACAATGGCGCATGTTCCGCCCAGCCCGGTGATTGGTGGTGCCGCATAACCTTAGTCTGCCAAAACTGCATTTCTAATGCTCGCCGGAATTGCCGCGGGAATCCTTCCCCTTGCCGCTTGTTTATCGCTTTTTTTACCATTCCCTGAATCGTATCAATTTTTGATGAATTGTGGCCGCCGGCTTTGCCAGAATATGGACAGCGCTGGGCAGGATGCCAAAATGCGCGACGATCTTCACGGCTAATAGCCGATTTGGTCGTTTCGTGTGAAATGTCTTCGCGCCCAGCGCATCCAAGGCGGCCAAGGCGCGCGCTGCGACGTATGAT
>JAJZOA010000305.1 GCA_021852225.1 Planctomycetota bacterium | reverse complement strand
AAGGGCGCGAGTATCCGATCCATGCACGCAGGGCGCTCTGCCCGCCGGCGGAAGTACCGTAAATTCCGACACGGGACGTATCCATATATGGGTATTTCGCGGCGGCTGCCTTTATCCAGGCGATACGGTCCGGAAAGCCGGAATCTCCCAGATTTTTCCAGCAGACATTGTGAAATTCCTTTGACCGGTTGGATGTGCCCATCCCATCCATTTTCACCACAATAAAGCCGAGTTCCGCCACAGTCTGCGGCCAGTAAAATGGTTCCCACGCTTTGGGCACAAACGCGCCTTGGGGGCCGGCATATATATCTTCGACAATGGGGTATCTGCGGGATGGATCAAAATGACTGGGGCGGATAATAATGCCGTAAATATCCGTCACGCCGTCGCGGCCCTTGGCGACAAACCTTTCCGGCCGCGGAATGCCGGCATTTAACAGTGCGGAAGCGTCAGCCCGTTCCAGCGGACAGACCAGTGATCCGTCTTGCGTCCGGCGGAGGTTCATTTGCGGCGGCAGATCCACGCGCGAAAACCGGTCTATCAGATATTTGCGATCTGGTGAATATTGTACGCTGTGAGTGCCATTGCCGCGGGTCAGGACCGTCAGATTGCGACCATCAAAATCCACCCGGCAGAAATGGACATAGTATGGATCCTGTCCGGGGACAATTGCCCCGGCACGGAACCATATCTGCCGTTTGACGGTGTCCACATGTTCCACGCCGCGGACTACCCAGTTGCCGGTGGTTATGCGGTTTTTAACGCGCCCATGCAGGGTGTCCATAAGGTACAGATGATTCCATCCGTCGCGTTCAGACATCCAGATCATTTCATTTGATTTATCCAGGTACCACGTGAAAAATTTTCCTGAATAATCGAAAAACTTCCGGCCGTCGCGGGTGCAGTCCTCATCCACGATTGCACTTACGCGGCCGCTGGGAATATCGATCGCGATCACGCGCATGACCTGGTGGCCACGTTGGTTGAATACAAAACGAAAGCGGCGCGAATCCGGTTCCCAGCACCATTCAGTATTGGCCCATGGATTGGCATAAAGATCATCCTTTATGGGTATCTGCCGGCCGGTGGAGGCGCTGAAAATGGCCGGTTTACGAATCGTGACCGGATCACCGGCTTTCAAATATTTGAAATCCACCAGATTACAGTCAATCGTGCCGGGTGGTGCCCACTGAACTTCATACACATGCCGGTCGGATCCGGGCTGCACACGAATGACCGCAAAATATGCACTGTCCGGCGACCAGAACACCTGCGGAGAATAAAAATGGTCCGGTTTGCCGTCAGAGGTGATCTTCCGGTGTGTTTCCAGCCGGCGGTTCAACAGCGTGACATTGTGGTTCTCGATTCGCACTTCCCATTCGCCATCGGGCGAAAACAAGTTTTGCGGTCCCCAACGGTTCGGATTGCCCGCCGTAAACGCCGGATGAATCGGTGGGATCGCAAAAGACTTGCGGCGTTCCAGATGCCCGGTGGCAAGATTGCATCTCCAGCCATGCCCCAATGCGTTAAATTCAATTTCATCCGGGGCGGGCAGATCAATTATAAAAAGGTGCAATTGCCGGGGATTCTGCATTTTGCCCGTTGCCTTGGAAAGCGCGGCGGCCAGTCGGGCATGATCAAACGCCGGCTCGCGACTTCCGCCAGCGGGATTGACCAGAATATATTCCAGATTGCCGCCGGCAGCGCGACTGGTAAACCAGAAGCGGCCATCAGCCAGCCAGTGCGGTTCGACATGGTCATGAAATACTTTATTTCCGGTTATTTCCCATAAATGATCCGCCCGCTGATAATCCGCCGCCGAGGCAATTCCTCCAACTCCGGCGGGCAAAAGTTCAGGCTGGCCCTGTGTCGCAGCCGCGTGGTCAGGTGTGGAATTCTGAATTGCCGCGGGATTGGCGCGAAGCTCCATAGGAAGCTGCGATCCCAAAATGCCGACCGCGGCGGCACTAAAAAGTTGGCGCCGCGAAAGTTCTGTGGAACGCGTTGACGCGGAAGTGTGATGTGGGACAGTGGATTCATCCATTTTCAGCGTTCTCCATTTCTGCAAGAGTCGGCGCGGGACCCTCGGATAATAGCGTGTCCGGTTGTGGCATCGCAACTGTGGAACTATGGTTCAGCGGCTCGAGTGGCCACTTTTGTCCAGATTCCAAAATATGGAGGGTTTGGCTGTTGGCGAGCCTCTAGGCAACGCCCGCATCCCCTTGGCCGACAACAGTATTTGGGCTGAAAATCAAAATGCGGTTCTGGGTTCAATGTTCCGAATTCCGTTAAAGCGCACCCGTCTCCTATGGAATGCGCAAGCGTATGGAAGGGTACGCGACTCTGCGTATTACTGTGCCGCCCCGACCACCGCATACTGACCATTGGCAATCTGAATCAGTCGCTTAAGGGATATATTCGGCAACGGCAGCGTGAAATGAATCGTGGGCATGTTGTCGGCCTTAAATAAAAAGCGGTGGCCGTTAATGGTAATCATGCGCGGTTTAATATTGGCCGGATTGCCCAGGCCACGTTTAAGGCTCACGGAAATGACCGATTCGTGTCGGCCCGTGGCAATCCTCAGATGTTCACTGGTGTAGGGAAACGCTTTAAGTTCCAGTACCGTGACGGTGGCCAGCCCTTTGCCGTAGACGCGGGCCAGCGCGTTTTCCAACACTGGAATGTCCCGCACATAAAGCGTCCCGGGACCGGTCGACCGCAAGTCCGCCGTGCCGATGATATTTCCTGTCAGGTCCACATTCACAGCGGCATGCAACGACGCCTGCCCGGTAATGGTGAAATGTTTTGGGGAAAGAAGCGCAAATAAATACCGCTGCTGGAGGTTCCCGATTGTCAGCCGCACGTTGGCGCTGCGCGCCGCGGAAAAATATTGTCCCTGGGCCGCAACCTCGGCACGATGCCATTTGGCCGTGAAAGATCGCACTTTGATAGCCCGTCTGGAAACACTCAGCAGCGCTGTTCCTTTTGCCAGCTTCTGGTTCCAGAGAGTCAGTGCCGCAAAAGATGTCGTCACTGACGGCCAGAGCGTTACGGATACGTGCGCCGGACCGGTGAAGCGGTGAACTGTTCCGGTGAGTTGCCAGCTATCACATTTTATTTTTGATTTGCCGTGTGCCGGCCACCAAATGGTTTTGGCGCCGGCAATGACAGTTCCGTCACACTTTCGAATGACTTTGCCGGCGCGGGAATTCGCGTATTGAAGCCGACCTGTAAATGATATGCGGCCACTGGTAATTCCAAGCCGATGGCCAGCGATGACGATGCCGTGAAATACGGTGGAATTGCCGGTCGCTGTCGATGCAGCCAGTGCCGGCATTGGCCCCGTCATCACCGCCCGGCAGAAGGCCAGAATTGCCAGCATGGTACACGGATAAAGTTGCCCGCGAAATTGTCGCGTGCCAGGCCGGAGCGGCCCGCAGCCCTGGCTTATGGGGTGGTCGGCGGATGATGAAAAGTTCTGGTACTTCATCGTACGGGCATAATACCATGTTTGGTGTCCGCAACGCTGATTTCTCCAATAAAACGTGGCCGTCCCGGCCGGCTGGCAGGGACTTGTGCAGCCCATCGCGTCCGCCGCGCGGTGGTTTTATTTTATACCGGTCAGCGGAATAATTTCTCCGAATGCAATAGCACCAACCTGGCCAGCGTTATGTAATTCCCAAAAAGCGGACAAGGTGTTTTGAAAATTTAAGGAAACGACTGATGAAAAGACGCGATTTTATCAAACTGGGACTTGGCACCGTCGCGGCGGCTTCGCTTACCGGGTGTTCACTTAAGGCACAATCCTCCATAGCCGACCAGGATGCCGCTTTTGAATTAGGCGGACCTTCATCGGCGATGCCAGTGGCAATTCTGCCGCGCCGCTGCGAATCACTGGATTTTGACTGGCGTTTTCTGCCGTTGCCCGTAGCTTCTTCACTTCACGATTTGGTAAAGATACAAAAATGGCACTGGAAACGCGGCACGCCCGCAGATGCCCAGCAGATGACCGCACCGGATATCAACATGTCCGGTGACGGATGGCATGAGGCCACCACAGAAAATGCCCAGATGAATTTCGTCGGCGATGCCTGGTTTCGCACAGTTCTGCCCCCCTTGGATCATTCGCACCGGACGGTCCGCTTTACGCATGTGGATGACAACGGGGTTATTTATCTTAATGGTGTCCGGCTGATGAGGCACCAGGGGTGGGAAGATTCTTTCGATGTGCCCCTGGATTCCGCCTGGTCCGACACCGGACCGAATGTTCTGGCCGTACTGGTGAACAACACATCCGGTCCGGGCGGCATTTACGGGCCGGTGAGCTTCGGCTGGTCAACGGGGTCGGATACTTATGCCGGACCGAAGGTAGATGACGCCACCTGGCAGCGCGTGCAACTGCCGCATGATTACATCGTGGAAGGAACTTATTCCGCGAAGGCGGACACAGGCCATGGATCACTGCCGGTATTTCCCGCGTGGTATCGTCGGCAACTTCACATTTCCGCGGAGGATAAAGGAAAAAGTCTGTTCCTTTATTTTGAAGGCGTCTATCGTAACGCGCAAGTTTATATGAACGGTCAATTGATATCGCGCCATCCGGGCGGGTACACATCATTTCATGTGGATATCAGTTATGCCGTTCATTATGGCGCGGATAACACGCTGGCCGTTTATGTGGATCCTCGCGATTTTGAGGGCTGGTGGTATGAGGGCGGCGGCATTTATCGCCATGTCTGGCTGAATGTCGTGGACAAGGTGCATGTTGCGCCCTGGGGCGCGTATGTGACCAGTCACGTAAAAAATGTTACGAGCAATCCCTCCGCCAATCTTACCATTGAAACCACCATTGCCAATCGCCATGTGCAGGCCCGCACGTGTACCCTGAGGTCCACGGTGATGGATGCGGATGGTAAAATCGTGGGCAGTCAAAGCAGCAAGATGGTTGTGGAATCCACTCTGGCATCAATCCCGGATAATCCCACGGATACTATTCTAAATTCCGATTCCATAGACCAGCCGAGTTATCTGCATGCGGGTACAAAAATAGTGCAGCAAATGATGCTAAACTCGGTGAACCTCTGGTCTCTGGAAAACCGCTATCGGTACCAGTTGCTGTCTGAAGTGCTGGTTGATGGTGAAGTGGTGGACCGGCATGTTCAAAAATTTGGCATCCGAACGATTCGCTTCAACGCACAGGACGGTTTTTTTCTGAATGACATGCCCGTAAAACTTCAGGGCGTCTGTAATCATCAGGATTTTGCCGGTGTGGGTATCGGAATTCCCGACAGCCTTTTTTATTACCGCATGAAACAACTCAAGGAAAAGCTCGGCTGCAATGCGATCCGCTGTTCGCATAACCCCATGTCGCCGGCCATGTATGAAGCCTGCGACGATCTTGGATTGCTGGTGATGGACGAAAACCGGCATCCAGGCAGCACTGTGGCGACAAAATCCTGGGTGGGGCAGCCGTACAGCAACACCTGGCATTTGGAGAATATGGTTCTGCGTGACCGCAATCATCCATCTGTGATAATGTGGTCCATGTGGAATGAAGAATGGGGTATACAAAACGATGTCTATGGCCACAAAATGGCCAAGGCCCTGATGCAGGCGATTCATAAGCACGATACCACGCGGCCAATTTCCTGCGCCAATAATTCCGGTACGGGAAACGGTTGGATGATCGGTGTGGGTTCTGCTGAAGATTTGCTGGGTGTGAATTACAATTATCAGGATTATGACTGGCTGCATAAACAATTTCCGGATAAGCCGATTTTTGGCAGTGAAACCGGTAGCAATTGCGAATGCCGGGGAATTTACCATACTGACAACGTCACCGCCCATTTGACCAGCTATATGTCGCCAGAGGGTGCCTGGCGACCCTTGGGTCGCCGAAAATTTGTGGCGGGCGGATTCGTCTGGACCGGGTTTGATTACCGCGGCGAAACCAACCCGTTCGGTTGGCCGGAAATTAATTCAAATTTCGGTCTTCTGGATATGTGCGGCTTCCCCAAAGATGACGCCTTTTACTATAAGGCCTGGTGGGATCGCCAGACCCCTATGGTGCACATTTTTCCGCATTGGAACTGGCCCGGTAAAGAAGGAAAGAATATCCCCGTCTGGTGTTTCAGTAATTGTGACCAGGTGGAATTGTTTTTGAATGGCAAAAGTCTTGGCCGTCAGACCATGCCGGAATTCGGTCACCTGCAATGGAATAAGATCGCATATCAGCCAGGAAAACTTGAAGCCCACGGGTACCGTAACGGTCGGTTGGAATCCCGAACTGTTGTGGAAACCACTGGTGCCCCGGCGGCGCTGCGCGTCAGTACCGGCCGAAAGCAGTTGATCGCTGACGGTCAGGATACCGCGGCGGTTGCCGTTGAAGTGGTCGATGGTCTGGGCCGAGTGGTTCCGACCGCGGGGAACAAAGTGCATTTTTCAGTCAGCGGTCCGGGCCGAAACGCCGGCGTGGGCAACGGGGATCCAAGCTGTCATGAGCCGAATCAGGCAACCTTTCGCAGCTCTTTTGCGGGGTTATGCATGGTATTGGTTCAGGCGGGGCGATCAAAGGGAAATATTCTACTGACGGCCAAATCAGATGGCTTGGTCCCGGCACAATTAGTGCTTCCCGTTATCAGCGGGCTTTAGGCGGTTGGGGGTTTTGGATGGCTGCCCAAATATAATTGCCCGACCCGCGGGGGCGCGGGTGGGGTGGATTCCAGCCGGGTAAATCATCAATGGTTCGCATGCTTACTGTCCAGCGGTGTTTCTTCAGAGCGCCGCACAAGGCGAAAACTCGGCAAAAATCGGGCTGGCCTTGATGCACTATCGATTTTTATCGACCGCCAGCTGATAATTTCAGTGGCCTGAATGCTGCGTGAAGTGTTTTATGCGCAAGGGTCCCTTAATAAGCGGCCAGGGCGGCATTTTCTCATTGCGCTTTTGTATATATCTTTTGCGCATTTTTATACTGGTATTCCTTATCTTTTCGAGCTATTGTTAGTTCATGTCGCGGTTCGCTGCAGTTCAAAATGCACTTTTCTAACGGATCGCACAGCCGGTTTTGGCGGTCAATATCCCATTGGTTTGTCCTTGAGGGCTGGATTTGACTCGCTTTGGTTATTTGAAAGGTTTTGCAATGTCATTAGCCGACACAGGCAGTGTTGAATTTTCCGTTCCGAATGGTCAGGAGACTGATATGAAAATCCAAGTAAAGAGGCTCGGTGGATTCACATTGGTGGAATTGCTTGTCGTGATCGCGATTATCGCGGTTCTTATCGCATTGCTGCTGCCGGCCTTGGCGGCGGCGAAAGCGGCGGCGAACCGGACGGTTTGCGCTGCCAACTTGCATGACGATGGCCAGGCGCTGGCTGTTTATGCCGCCAGCTATCGCAGTTCCTTTCCTTATGTCTACACCCGCAACGGTTCCAATGGAACGTTGAACTATAATGAAAACGGCGGGTCGTGGCTTTGGGACTTGAATTTTGGCACACGAAATGCAATGGTTCAAAGTGGCGCGGCCATGGGAACCATGTACTGCCCGTCAAGTCCGGAAATTTACACCATTACACCCGCTACAATGTGGGGCGGGTTCCCGGCGGGTACAGTGGTCGCCCAGCCGGCAACTGCTAATACTGATCCGCAGGAAATTGGATCAGGCCTGCAATGCTGCGAGACCACCTATTCGTGGCTGTTTGTTCATGGACCAACAAATCAGTTGCCCCTGCAAAGTCAATTTTATTCGTGGACTGGAACCGGTCGCTGGATTGGGCAGGGCCCACCGCCAGGATACCAATCGCGTATGGACCAGCCTGTCGGATTTGACAGTGGCTATTCGCCAGCAGCGATTCCCATAATTGCCGATGGCATCATCCTTGATCCGGCAACTGGCAAGTTTACGAATGTTTCGGGCTATTACAGCGGCCTTAGTTCAAATCATCTCAATCAGGCCGGTCAACCGGAAGGTGGCAACGAATGCTACATGGATGGCCATGTGGCGTGGGTGCCGCTGGGGAATCCGGCCCTTATTGCAAATTTACGGACACCCGGCGATATGAAACTTCGGGTGCAGATGGGCGGCTACTTTGGTTCAGCTCCCTATTTTGTCTGGTAGGCGGCTCGGCATAATCGTTTTCGGGAATTGTATTATCGGAAAGGAACTGCGATAGCT
>JAJZOA010000247.1 GCA_021852225.1 Planctomycetota bacterium | reverse complement strand
TTTCCAGCAGCGGCCCGCGAGCGCGGCCGTCGCCATGTTCACCGGACATAACTCCGCCGCAGTTTTTCGCCAACGCCGCGGCCTCAATGGCAATTGCCCGCATTTTTTCGCGGTCCCGATCGCTGTGCAGGTCCAGCATGGGACGGATGTGCAACACCCCGACAGAGGCATGGGCATAAAACGCGGCCTGGGTTCCGTGCCGCGTCACAATATTTTTGAATTCCCGCACAAATTCACCAAGTCGCCCAACGGGAACGGAATTATCCTCCACAAACGTGACAGGCTTGCGATTTCCCGGCAGGCCATGCAACAGCGCTTCACTGGATCGCCGGAGTGCCCACGCATCAGCCATTTCGCGGGCACCGGTATACGTCTTAACGCCAGCCGCTCCCAGCAGCCCGGTTAGTTCCTTAAATCGCCGGTCAAGTTCGCTGGCGGTTTCAATTGCTTCATATTCCACATAAAGAACAGCGTGCGGCATGCCTTTGCCGGCAAGCGGAAGCCGGTCCAGATACGGCTTGCAGGTGGTGTTGCCGGCGGCAGCCAGAATGACCGCGTCATCCAGCAGTTCCACCGCGTTGGGGTGCGTATCCAAAATCGATTCCACTGCCGCAATGGCCGCCTCCACATCGGCAAATGCGGCAACCGCCAAACCGCGCGCCACCGGTACGGGACAAAGTTTCAGACGGGCGGCGGTAATCATCGCCAGCGTGCCTTCACTTCCGCAGATCAATCCTGCAAGATTCAACTGGTCATCCGGAACGCACGCATCAAGCTGAGCCAGAATACTGTCCAGCGCGTAGCCCGCATTGCGGCGGATTAATTTCGGATACCGCTGGCGAATATCACGCGCATGGTCGCGTACCACCCGCGCCACACGACGGGAAAGATCGGCGGCCATCGCCGATGCGGCGCCCGCACCGGCCTTCAGCCATATCCGTCCACGGGCGGACAAAATAACCTCCAAACCTTCCAGGTTTTCACTGGTGCGGCCGTAGCGAATGGACCTTGCCCCCGCGGCGTTATTGCCAATGCAACCGCCGACACTGGCCTGGGCCAGAGTGGCCGGATCGGGTGCAAAAAACAGTCCCGTGCGACGCGCCTCAAGCTGCTGATTAAGTTCATCAATGCCGATGCCCGGTTCCACCAGGCAGGTCCGTCCCGCCACATCGACAGACATAATTCTGCGGAAATGGGGTGTCATATCCACGACCAGCGCCCGATTGGTACACTGGCCGGCCAGACTGGTGCCCCCGCCGCGGGGCAGAATCGCAATGTGCCGCCGCGCGCAGTAATCCACAATGGTTTCGACGGCCGCCGTATCCTTTGGCATCACTACGCCCAGCGGCTGGACCTGATACAAAGAAGCATCTGTGGAATACAGCATACGATGATGGGCGTCGGCATACAGTTCGCCAGCATGTAGTCTAAGCAAGTCCGCGGCTATCGTGACCGCATCAGGTTCGGAAACCGTTGCCGGCGATTCAATCGCGATCGGCAAGCCGACGTGACGCGCAGGCGCGGCCTGGGAAGGGTGCAGGGCGTTCTGCATAGCCACGGCTACTCTACCATGCGGCTCTGGTTCCAAATCGGATTTCTCCGGTGCGGATTTTTAATCTCCAGGCGGATAGGCATTGACCCGGCCCATTCTGCCACAAGGCCCGCAATTGCAGGCCGTCATCGGCGAGTATATTTGCTATGGCTGGCGCATTCAATTTTACGGCTCGTCGGGCAGGAATTACGCTGCTCCAAATTCTGTGGGAATTTGCCAAAAGCCTGCGGAACGGTTCGTTGAAATTGACTGTGGCTGGCCAATCGTCGAACGCAATCCATTGAAATCAGCCGCGATCTTTGGGCGATTTGCAATCCACCGGAAAAATCGATTGCGCCAGCCCAGTTCTTCAGGGGCGGGTGTCTTGTCTGGGGCTAGGGCAACGGCTACGATAGCCTAGCTGAATACAAAACCGGTAGACAACCCGAGGACATGCCGATATGAAACCACGACACCTGAAACTTATGACTCTGGCCGCAATCGCGATGGTTAGCGCGGCGGTTGCCTCGCCCATACAGGCTGCGGCCGCTCCGATTTTGCCGGTGAATCAGATGGTGGTCTTCGGCGACAGCCTTTCCGATACGGGCAACCTGGCAAATCTGCTGGCCAATTATCCAAGCTACAGCTCTTATATTCCTGCACCACCAAATTATGCGCCGGGCGAATTTACCGATGGGGCCAACACATCACCATCCACCACTAAACTCGGTCTATGGGATCAGCAATTCACCACCGACATGGGGCTACCAAGTCCGGTTCCTGCCATGTCCACTGGTTTTCTGGCCGACTACCTGTTCACCGGCGGCTATTCGCTTAATCCCGGCGGAACGAATTTTGCGGTAGCCGGTGCGGTCACCGGGGGCACTGTCGTGAATACTTCCGCAGGACAGTTTCAGGCTGGAATGAGCACGGAAGTTTCCGCATTTGAATCACAATTTTCCCCCGGCACATCGATCAGTGCCAATTCGTTATATGCCTTCTGGGGCGGTGCCAATGATATTCTGAACGCCGCGTCAACAACCGGCGCCACCGCGGCCTCGGTTATAACCGCGGGCACCACGGCGGCGAATAATATTGCCGGCTACATTTCAGACTTGACGAGTCGCGGCGGAAAGTATTTCCTGTGGTTTAACCTGCCGCCACTGGCCGCCACGCCGCAAGGCGCGGGATCACCGCTTTCTGCAGCCATCGCGAGTGCCACAAACACCTATAACACCCAGCAGGCCGCCGATATTTCTACGCTGGAAACCGCGTCGCCGGGAATTAAAATTATTCAGGTGGATGTCAACGCACTTTTTGCAAGTTTGACCGCCGATCCTGGCGCATATGGCTTTACGAATTTGACTGCGCCCGCACAGGGCAAGTCGGTCAATCCGGACCAGTATCTGTTCTGGGACGGATTGCACCCAACCACCGCTGCCGATTCTTATTTGGCCGCCGCTGCCGCCAACGACACATTAAATGCTTTCGGCATTCCTACACCCGAACCGGAGAGCCTGGCGATTTTCATGACCGCCGCAGTGCTGATAGCCGCGGGACGTGTACGCCTGTCGGCCCGCCCTAAGCTGTAACTGAAGGCTTCAACGGAACTCGATACCACAGATAGTGTGATTTCATGACCGACAATGTGCCAGTTTCAGCATCCGTGCATTCCGCGGTACCGATCGTTCTTACGGCCATGGAAAGCCGCCACAAGGCGATACGCACCCAGATCATGATTCTTCTGGGCGCGGGAATACCCTTGTCTTTTCTCGGCCCGGTGGTGTTAGGCACGCTGTTTTATTTTGCCAATAATGTTCTAACCTGGGGTTATCATGGGTGGCCCCATATCTGGTGGCTTTTTTTTGTGCTGTTGTTTTCCGCGATTCTGCTGCCGCTGATGTATCTGCGGGAAAAATACAATGTCACTCCGGAAGCGGAATTAATACGCACAGACAACGAAGGCAAACAGATTACATCCGTCAGCCAGACCGCAACCGATCTGACCAGCATGGGGTTCCTGGGAATGCAGCTTGGCGACATGAATGATATTCCCGCGGACAAATGGTTTGTGCGGCCCCTGCTGATTGGCCCAAAAATGGTTGTCCGGGCATGGCCACAGAAAGAACTGCTGGATCATTTAACCCGGGCGGTGGATAAACTGACCGCGGCCAATATTCTGATTCAACTTTCCGGCCGCAGCCGCGGCTCGCTGGTGGCAGATCTGATCACCAGCATAGAAAGCGATCAAGCTCGCCTGCAAACCGCCCTGATTTACTTGCGACAACTCGGCTGGCTTGATGCCAATGCGGATGTCTCGCGAGTCTGGCTGACCGCGGAAGGAAAAGAAGGCCTGGCCGGAATCGTAATGGACGATTTGCGCACGGCATAGCGACGCCTGCCGGATCAATCCAGATGAAACACTTCTTTAAGCTCGGTCGAAACCGGGCTGTTATCGGTGTGATGCGGCATAATGTCCGCCATTTGCTTCCACCAGCGTTGACAGACCGGCGTGGCGGCAATCGCCCGCCAGCGGCTTTCATCCTCAATTTCCACATAGCCGAAGAGCGAGCTGGTGCGGGCGTCCAGAAAAATGGAATAATTATGCACGCCATGGTTTTTAAGCGTGTCCAGAAGCTCCTGCCAGACCGGATTATGCCGCCGCTGGTACTCCATGTGCGCTTCAGGGTGAACCGCCATGATAAATGCTTTGCGAATCATAATTTGGCATCCTTGTGTTGAATGTCCTGTTTCATCAGAGCCATTTCCTGTGCCAGCAGATTCATGGGAAGGCCGACTACATTGGACCATTCGCCATGCAAAAGTCTGATGATCGGATCTTTGCCGCCGGCCCCATTGGCAAGATCGTCCTGAATGCCATACGCGCCAGCTTTGCCGCGCCACAGGCCGGAATCCAGATAGGCATTCAGCCATGTTCGGGAAAGTTTTTTCATGCGGCAGATTGAAACCGCAGTCGCGAAGCGGCAATGGCCGTCGGACAACAGCGCCAATCCGGTTAATATCTGATGCTCCCGTCCGGAAAGTCGCAAAAGGATTTCCCTGGCGTGATGCCGATTCCGGGCCTTGTTAATAATCTGCCCGCCGAGTGTCACAATGGTGTCCGCACCGATGACCAAGGTATGCGATTTTAATTTTGCAGCGACGGCTTGGGCCTTTATACCGGCCACGCAGGCCGGCCACAGTCGCAGCGGTACGCTGGAAGGTCGCCTCGCCGGCTCTGACACGGGACTGGCGATCACAGAAAAACGATAACCTGCGCGCTCAAGCAGGTCTGCGCGTCGTGGCGATGCGCTGGCCAGCACCAATGGGCATGTCAACGCCACACGTGTTACCCCACCCGGATGACTGACCCGCGTCTGCGATTGGTGTTTCATAATTGCTCCGTCGAATTGCCAGCGGTCAGCAATGCCCAGACCAGATTCCACACGGTTTCAACGGGCAGGCGTTTTAATGATTGGCTGCGGTCCAGCGTGTTGTCGCGATAGTCGCCAATGTCATCAAACCGCAGGACATGGTCCATCTGGCCATAAGGACCGACGGAAGCCGGATCCGTCGGACCATACAGTCCCACCAGCGGTGTGCCCAGCGCTGCGGCCACATGCAGTGGCCCGCTGTCGTTGCCCACCAGAATGTTTGCCGCAGCGATAAGGGCCACCATTTCCGCCAGGCTTGACTCTCCGGCCAGATTCAGAGTTGCTGCCCCGCCGGCGGCAACCTGCGCACAGAGGTCTTTTTCCGTCGGGCTGCCGGTCACCACCACAAAAAGGCCGGCGGCTTCCAGCTTGCGGACAATTTCCACATAGCCCAATTCCGACCACCTTTTTGCGTGCCACCGCGCGCCGGGAATAACCACGGCAATGCGACGGCCAACTGGCAGAAGAAACCTGATTTTATCACGCGCCGCGGGCCGCACCGGCATACGGAATTCCGCCCGCGCAGGGGGTGTGCCCAGCGGCGAAAACAGGTGCCGCATTCGCACCACGGCAAGTTCCCGATCACGGGATATGTCGACCCGATGGGTGTAAAATCGCGTCGCCCCTTCGCGTGCATCGGCAAAGCCGATGCGCTGGGGGGCACCGCTTAACCGGCATAGCAGACTGGATCGGAACAACCCCTGGGCGTCGATTGCCAGTTGGTAGGGCGTCTGGCGAAGCTGGCGATACAGCCCGCGAAATTCGATGTGCCCGTCAACGGAGCGCCAGCAGCGGGAAATTTTCGCCCGATCAAAAAGAATGACCCGGTTGATGGCATCATGGCCGCGGACCAGGTCCGCAAACACCGGCTGAACCAGCCAGTCCACTCGGCTTTCGGGAAACCGGGCCTTGATGTCGCACAGCAGCGGAAGGGCGGTGGCAATATCCCCCAGGGAACTTGGTTTTACAATCAATATATGTGCATTCTCTTTTAACTCAATGGGTTCAGAATTCAAGACAAAACCCCCGCGCCGGCTGCGCAATCCTTGTATAAATCCTGCGCATCGGCCACGCTGGCGGTCCGCTGGCCCGGGCCGTCAGTGCCGTAGAATTCATCCAGCACCGCCAGCCAGTCGGCATGGGAACGCACGGCGATGAATCGCCGCCATACTTCGGCTCCGGCCGGATGCAACCGTGAATATTTAATGCCGATTTTTCGCATCTGCCGCGACGCGGATTCCTCGCCGTAAATCTCTACCGCCAGACCGAAATGCTCCAGGAGCGCCTCTTTTTGTGCCAGAATGGTCGGCGGGTCGGGCAGCGGCTTACCCTGCACCAGCGCGGCAAATTCGGAAAATATCCACGGGTTGCCGATTGCCCCACGCGCCACCCAGATACCATCCAGGCCGGTCTGCTGATACATGCCAAGGGCATCCTGGGCCGAAAACACATCCCCGCTGCCGAAAATCACTGTTTCGGGATTCCCCGCCTTCAACTGTCGCAGGAATTCCCAATTCGCCCTGCCGGTATATTTCTGTTCCACCGTGCGGCCATGAACGGCAATGGCTGCAAATTGCAGCTTCACAGCTTCCGAAAAAATCATGGCAAACCAGTCCGCCGCCTGCGCGGATTCATCCAATGCCCGCCGCAGTTTAATGGTCAGCGGACCGGACACTTTATCGCGAACGCGGCGCATTATTTGGATGGCCTGTTCCGGGTCACTGAGCAGATACCCGCCCCGGCACCGGCCCATTACCTTGCGGACTGGGCAGGCGAAATTCAAATCGATAGCGTCAAAGCCCGCGTCCAATAGAATTCCGGCCGCCGCGGCCAGTTCATCCGCTTCGCTGCCCATAAGCTGGCCCGCGACCGGGTGGTCGGCATCGCAGAGAATCGCCCCTTTTTCCAGACCACGACCGCCCTTGAGCAGGACGCGGTCCAGCAATGCTTCGGTGACCGCATAGGGACAGCCCCGCCTGCGGGCGACCACGCGCATGGCCATATCGCTATAACCAGCCAGTCCCGCCTGCATGGCCGGAATTGCCAGGTCAAATGGGCCGATCCGACATGGCCGACGGGCCACGGGAAGTACCGCGACTTGCACGCCCGGCTGGCCGGAGGCAGGAGTTGTCTTTTCAGCACCGCGCATCATTCCGTTAATGTACCATCGGAAGCAATAAATATGAATCGCCGCGCCAGATTGGCGACATTCGACATTCCCGGATCGAAGGATTGCACGCCGGCTGCGGATAGCTTACAACATTCCCGTGCGGTGACACTGGTTTGCCGCTGGAAACAAGCTGCGAATTCAACCAATGAAAGGTCGGAATATGAAAAGAGCGAAGATCAGCATTATTGGGGCCGGCAATGTGGGTGCAACCAGCGCACACTGGGCCGCGGCCAAAGAACTTGGCGATGTGGTTCTGGTGGATATACCGCAGATTGATGGCGTGCCACAGGGCAAAGCCCTGGACTTGGCCGAGGCCGCCCCGATTGAAGATTATGATGCCCGCATTACCGGTGCCACCAGCTATGACGCCACGCGTGACAGCGATGTGGTCATTATCACGGCAGGTTTGGCCCGCAAACCGGGAATGAGCCGCGATGACCTGCTCCTGAAGAACACGGAAATTGTAAAATCAGTGGCCCAGCAGGTCGCCGCGGCCTCTCCGAACAGCGTGCTGGTGGTGGTTTCCAATCCACTGGATGCGATGGTTTATGTGGCACACAAAGCCAGCGGCTTTCCCGCGCACCGCGTGGTCGGAATGGCCGGCGTACTGGATACCGCCCGCTACCGCAGCTTCATTGCGGCGGAACTGGACGTAAGCGTGGAAGATGTACAGGCACTGTTGATGGGCGGCCACGGTGATGACATGGTTCCCCTGCCGCGGTACACCAGCGTGGGCGGCATTCCGCTGCCGGAACTTATGTCCGCCGAAAAAATTGAGGCCATCGTCAAGCGCACCCGCGCCGGCGGTGCCGAAATTGTGAATCTCCTGAAAACCGGGTCGGCCTATTACGCCCCGTCCGCCGCGGCTGTACAAATGGCGGAAGCCATTATCCGCGACAAAAAACGCGTTCTGCCCTGTGCCGCGTATTGCGATAAGGAATATGGCGTCGGCGGCTATTTTGTTGGTGTCCCGGTGAAACTCGGCACCCGCGGCGTTGAACAGATTCTTGAAGTCAAACTCACAACTGATGAGAAGCGACTGTTTGACGGATCCGTGCAGCATGTGCGAGATCTGATTGCCGCGGTCAAACTTTAACCCGACGCGCCAGCGCCACCACGG
>JAJZOA010000144.1 GCA_021852225.1 Planctomycetota bacterium | reverse complement strand
TGGTCTGTGCCCGGCTTCCATGACGGCCGAATCGTTCCGGCAAATTCGCGGCCGGCTTGCCGTGGTGCATGGCGAAAAGCCGCTACAGACACTGCTGGTAGCCAGTTTTTCCCCGGCGGGTGGCGCTTCAACTGTGGCCAGCAATATCGCCAATGGCATCGCCCTTAGCGAACTGCGAGTGCTGCTTGTCGATGCGAATTTCTATCGCCCGGTATTGCAGACAATTTACTCCAATATTCCATCGGTTGGCCTGGCTGATGTGCTGACCGGGCGCTGCACGCTGGAACAGGCCGTGGTCCCCTGTGCGGACCTGCCAACACTGCACCTGATGGGTGCCGGCGCTCGGTCCAAGGCTCCCAATGAGATTACTGAACACAGGGCCTTTCCTGACCTTATTGCGCAGCTTCGCGGCCGTTATGACATGATTATTTTTGATGGCGCGCCGCTTACGTTTGTGTCAGATTCCATTAATCTGGCTTCTAAAGTCGACGGCGTGATTGCGGTCGTGCGAGCTGGCCAGATCAGTCGGGGCACCGTAGCTCGTATTCGTGATCAACTGTCCCAGGTTCGCGCCAATTTGGTGGGAATTGTGCTGAATGCGACCCAAAGCTGGAACGCCGGCTACTTCAAGGAAAACTATCGGACGTTCTTCGAATATGCCAGCCAGCAGGGTTCCGCTGGAGCACAGCGGAATCTGCCGCGTGGAAAATCCTGAGCGTGGCGGATTCAGTTGGACGGTCAATCAAGACCTGTTCATATCTCGCCTTGTTCGGTTGAAAGCCGTGTCATCGCTGATACAGCGGCAGGTAATGAAATGGAACGCACAGGGCAAGGATGGCCATGGAAGTGGCCAGCACCTTGCCGCCCTGTTGTTCAATGCCATCTTGAGAAAGCCAGCAGCCATTGCCGGTTTGCAGTTGAATCACTTGGTCGCGAATCCGCGGATAAATCTGCCGCCAGTATTTGCCGCCAAGTTGATTGGCAGCCTGGCTGCAATAATAAACCGCATAGAAATAAAACTGCTGCCCTTTTTGCAGCGGATGCACCATCAGATAATCTCCACCAGCGATTGCCTGCCGCGAATTGCGCTGCCCCAGCAGTTCCATGGCCACAATTCCTGTTCCGGTTCTTGCGCGGCCGGGAGGGCCGCCAGGCTGGTAGGAAAAGCCGCCGTTGGGACAAGCATCACGAATTAAAAATTGAATTCCGTTGTGAATGGCCTGTTTGGGTATTGCGGCACCGGAATCCGCTGCCCCCCGAAGCGCCATTAGCTGCCAGCCCGTGCACGAAACATCCGCGGTGGTGTCCCATGGCTGATAGCGCCAGCCTCCAGCGAACACACCGGTGGTTCTTTTCTGTGCCGCAAGAATAAGCGCCACTGCGCGCGACAGCGCTTTGCCCACGCGCTGCCGCTGGGCGTGGTTCACCATGCCGTAAACTTCCGCCAGCATCACGGTTGAAATGCCGTGGTCGTACATGGTTCCACCCGGCGGTGCGATATATCCGTCCGGTCGCTGCTGTGACATGACCCAATTGATGGCTCGAATCATGACCTGATGATATGGACCATGTGCGGGCGTATATCCGCGGGCCAGAAAAGCCATGACTGCCAGAGATGTGACCGCGGGCCGATCATTTATTTGCGGACAGGGAAAACTTCCATCAGCCCGCTGTTGATGTGAAAGCCAGAGCAGGCCACTGGTGATCGCAGCCCGCGCGTTGGGCGGTACGCGCGTGGCGCTGGCACGGCTGGCCGTGCACCAGCCGGTCACGCCGGCGAGCAACAGGATAGCCGCAGCGAAGCGATAATGCGGTTTCGTTCGAGCGTTCCGTGACGGGCTAACGAGCGGTGAATGTGGCATTTTTATTCCTGCAAATTTGTGGTCTGTGCCCGGCCGGGGAGTCCGGATTAAAATCAATCTGTGCCATGCATTTTAGCCAGCCGCAAATAGTAATCCCGCACCATTCGGCGATAACCCGGGGGAATGTTCTGGCGGGCAGTATCGAGTAATTGCTTCTGCCGTAATGGGCCTAAGTTGCGCCATTCTGCCGGGCTGACGCCAAGTTGCGTGACGACTTTGGGCGGCGTTCCATTTTCTTGTGCAGTTCCGCTGGAACCGCCCGATTGCGTGGCAAATCCATCCCCTGGCACACCGGGTTGCAAACCGGCGCCGGCCAAGGCCTGACCCGGTTGCCCCGACTGACCCGGCTGACCCGGTTGACCTTGTTGACCTTGACCATTCGCCTGGGCGTTTCCCTGATGTTCGCCGGAATTGTTACCTTGACCGGGTTGCGGTTGGCCCAGATTCTGAGAAGCGGCGCTTAGTGAATGCGCAGCCTGTTGAGCCGCCGCGGCATTGCCGGCCTGAGCCGCAGCCTGTGAAGCAAGGGCGTTATGCATCTGCTGGGCTGCCGCCATGAGTCGGTCATACAAACTGTTTGCATGTGGCGGCGGGGGGGACGGTTTTGCCTGGCTTCCATTGGCTGGTTTCGGGGGAGTTGCCTGATTGGGTTGGTTGGGATTTACCTGTCCGGCGATTGCATCGTTGTATTGCGGAATATTTCGTACTTCTGGCGAGTCAAGCAGCCCGTTAAGATCCCCCTGCGCCAGTTGCATGTGCAGCAAGGCCGACTGCTGATGTTCCTGGGCCATAGCGGAATTGCCCGCTTTGCCCGCCTGATTCGCTTGCGTTTGGGCCTGGCGGGCGGCCTGTATCTGCTGGCGTGCCTGGGCAATGGAGCGCGCCAGGTCTGGCGCGCCATCCGCAGTCTGATGTTCAACGGCTTTGGCCAGTGCATCGGCCTTTTGCATCTGGCTGGCCATCTGCGCGCCTTGCTGGCCAATAGACTGCGTGTTTTGATTGGCCGCCCGCTGAAGCTGCTGCAATTGCTTGGCCGTTTCAGCGGCCAATTTGTTTTGTGCGTCGGCGAGTTGCCGGGCTTTGGTGGCGCTTTGGGTCATTGCTGGCGACGGCTTGGAAACAGCTTTAGCCGCAAGGTTTGCCCGGGCCGCCGCCCGCACCAATGCTCCTGCCTGGGACAGGGCGTTGCGCGTCTGCCGCGCATTGTGTTCATTGGCGGCACTTTGCGCCGCGTCCGCCTGATTCAGCGCTTTATGCAGGGCCGCGGCGGTATTTGGTGTGGGATTTTGATTAAGGAACTGCTGCGCCAGAAAATGCAATTGCCGGGCACTGGCAATTGCATTTTTTATGGTATCCGGCGAAGGCTGGCCGTGGAGAGCGCTTTGCAGCTTGCCGGCATTGTGTTCAGCGGCCTTGGAGGCCTGGTTCAAATTTGCCGCCTGCTGCTGCTGTGCCTGTTGGGCAGTTGTCGGGGGCTGATTGCTTTTTGCGAGTTGCGCCGCGGTCTGATTCAAGTCCGATGCAATCCGTCGCTGATTTTGCCCGGCGGTGTCAAGTTCGTGCTGCTGTAAATTATTTTGCGCCGCGTTCAGGATCGACTTTGGTGGAGCCATGGATGCGGCACCGCTCTTTTGCAGCCGATCATTCACCTGCGTTTCAAAGCGGCTGATCCGTTTATTCAAGGCCTTTTGCTTCTGGGCAAGCGATTTAAGGCGGCTCCGGACCTGCCGCTGGGCCAGCTGCGCGGCCAGCGCTTTGTTCATGGCGGTTTGACCGGAAATAATCTGGCCAACATCCTGCTTTAGCTTGTTCAGCATCGGTTGAACCGATGCGGCCGCAGGCGTCTGAAGTACCTTGTTATTCTTAATTAAATTTTTAAGTTGCTGCTGTAATTTAGCCTGACTCCGGCGGGCCGATGCCGACTCGGGATTCATCGCCAATTGTTGCGACACATGCTGCTGCGCCTGCGCCAGACTCTGAACGGAATCCACCAGGTGCTGCTGCGTGGCCCGCTTGTTAAGGTTCCATAATAGATGCTGCAATTTCTGGCGGGCGGTGGCAATTTGCCGCTGAGCCGCGGTCAGATTCGCCTGACGGGTTTTGACCTGGGTCGGTGAATTCATCATGGCGGCCGCGACATCATTGGCGGCCGGTTCAACGGAATGTCGCGTGATCTGCTGAGCCGCGGCGGCGGTTTGGGCGTAAGGACCGCTTTTCAGCTGCGATGATTCGTTTCGCAGATTCGCCGCCGCTCTGGCCAGATCGTCCTGCAATTTGGCGGCATGGGCGGCTTGCGCGGGCGTGAACTTTTTTCCTGGAGCGACCCATCGCAGGTTGTTCATCTGCTGGCTGGCGTGGCCCAGGTGTGTGATTGCCCTGACCAGCGCTTTGTGCAGATGATGATACGCCTTCTCGTTCATTCGTGACTGATAGTCAAGCGGAAGGTTCGCGTCCAGAATCAGTTCGTACAACCCGGTGCGGGTTGTTTGACCGGCTGGTTGGCAATTGTCGGTAGCGGAAAGGCGATAGAAAATTTTGGTTGCCCGCGGCTGGTTTGCGGCCAGCAATTGATCTGCCACGGATAATTTCCAGTTGCGACTGATATGTGTCAGGTCTTTGGCTTCCAACGGGATGTGATAGCGCAATGACGCGGATTTATCAACAGAAACAATTGCTTCCAGCCGCGTCAGGCCAAAATCGTCTGACGCGGTAAATGAGATGGGAATGGTATCATCCGGCCGTACGCGGATAATTTTTGCCGGGCTTGTAATATGAATGACGGGTGGCTGGTCCGCGATGGCTTCAATCGGCCACGGGCGGTTATCGCTGTTCCGAATATTTTCCGTATGCGACAGGGTGATGCGATAGACGCCGCTAAGCAACACATGAAACGTGGCCTGATAGGTCAGACCTGCGAGGTGTGTCAGCGGTAAAATTCTGGCGTCTACGCCTTTGCCCATTTCCAGATTGCTGGATTTTTTTAGTGGCTGACTGCTGTGAACCACAACCTGAACCGTCGTGCCGCGAATCGCCCGAATCGCCCCGCGCTGGCCGATTTTAACTTTGGAAGCAAGTCGGGTATAGACCGGATAGGTGTAATGAATTTCCAGGCTCTGCACCGCCGGTCGAACCAGTGCGTTTACGTGATACCAGCGGGTGACGCCGCGCGGGCAACTGATCCGATACCGAAAGCTGGATATGACCGATGAAAAATCGTGACGGAAAGATTTTGGCCCCGAAGCGGTCATGGCAATCGTTCGGTCGCCGCCTGCCGGGTAGCGGACATCCAGATTGATATTTCCCAGTCCTGACGCTGCGGTATCATCGGCGGCCAGATTCCGCACGGTTACCAGAAGCCTGTCCCCGGTGGCCAGCGCGGTGTCTCCGGGCAGAACTTGAAGATTCAGATCACTTCCCGTGACCACGTTTCGCCAGGGTAGGAATGTCTGGCTTAGGCCGGAATTAATGCGCTGGGGCATGAGTGGCCAGAGAATCATCCAGGCCAGCAAGGCCGGCGCGCAGTAAATCGCCAGACGTTGAATCTTGAAAACCGAGAGCACCTGTCGCGGCTGCACGGCGCGGGCATCGGTTTCCGCCTGATGAATGACATGCTGAATAAGCTCTGTGGATCCCGTCTGTTCCGGGTTTTCAAGTTCGGTGAATTCCACTGCACTTATAATTCTTTCATGGGAGTCGCGATGGCTGGCGTGAATGATGTTTGCGGCCTGGCGCAGCTGAATCGGCTTGAGTGCCGGCCTGAGCAGAATAAATGTGGCCGCCCCCAACGCACCCCAAGTCGCGAGTGTAAGGGCCCAGCGAATGGCGGATGGCATAGTGGGAAAGCTGCCCAACAGCAGCGCCATAGCCAGGCACAGCACCAGTGTGACCAGAACAGTCCGGAGCAGTCCGGACACGATGGCCAGTTTCTGGCTTCGCCGCACGACTGTTAGCAGAGAATCACTTATGGCTTCGGGCAATACGGCTGCGCCTTGGGTGGGCGAAGACTCAGGTAAGCCGGCCGCGCCGTTCGCCGGACGATTTGCCGAAGACGTTCCCATAGGATCCATAGAATCGACTCCCAAAGTCCCGCAATGCGCGCGAAGCGGAATTGGCCAATTGGCCGAGCAAAGACTCTAGTCATTATAACACCAAAATGCCTTAAATCTTGCAAAACCGCAGTCAATTGGCCCAGTTTGCCCGTTTTTATTGCCGTCTGTGCCCTTGCGAAGCCAGCCGAGGCCTGCCGTCAGGCCAGAACTGCGCGCGAGACCGGGTATCTATTTCAGTCGCTCAATCAGGTGGTCGCCAACGCGCAAGGCATTCGCCATAGCCGTAAGCGACGGATTAACAGCCCCGATACTGGGGAAAAAGCTGGTGTCTACCACGTAAAGGTTGTCCAGTTCATGGGCTTTGCAGAATGTGTCAAGCACTGATGTTTGCGGGTCGGTGCCGAACCGGATGGTGCCGGATTGATGGCCGACACCGCCGATGGGTATGTCCTTTTTCATATAAACGTGATTCGGGATCAGATGCGGGTGCATATCGCACTCTTTGAGCAGTGTCTCGAGCTTGGCCCGCAGCCGTCGCATCGGTTCCTGATTATTGAATTCATAAGTCAGTTGAATCTGTCCGCTGGACTTAAGGGTGATCCGGTTCTCTGGTCTTGGCAGGTCCTCGGTGGTCAGCCAGAAATCAACGCTATGGCGGGCCATTTCATCAAGGACGAAGCCGGGGGCGAACTTCGGCGCGTCGCCGCGGAACATTGGTCCCATCGATTTTCCGATCATCTGAATATTGCCGAGCGGGAAGGGATAGTCGTCGGCTTTGAAATAAAAATCGTTCAATGAAAGCGTTTTCTGGAATCGCGTTTCATTGGGTCGCCGGGAAAGGGCAACCACCGCATCGGAATTATGAAACATGTAATTGCGGCCCACCTGGTCTGACCCATTGGCCAGGCCGCGCGGGTGCCGGTCATTTGCGGAAAGAAGCAGAATGCGAGCGCTGTTGGCGGCACCGGCGGATACCACCACGATATCCGCCGAAAATATCAGCGTTTGTCCCTGGTGCTCCACTACTACCTCACGCACGGTCCGGCCTGACGGGTCGGTGTCAAGCTTTTTCACTTCGGCCTGTGTCAGCAGTGTGACATTGGCATATTCCAGCGCAGGGCGCACGCAAATATTTTCCGCATCACTTTTGGCCTGCACCAGGCAGGGAAAGCCATCGCAGGTGTTGCACTTGATACAGCGGCTGTTATGGCGCGACTGCTCGTTAAGCATGACGCCGGTGGGGGCGTGAAATGGCTTATAACCCTTGCTCGCCAGTTGGTCGGCAAGTTCCTGTATGCGCGGCTCGTGCGCAATCGGAGGAAATGGATATGGGCCGCTGGATGGCCCTTCGGTGGGGTCTTCGCCGCGCAGCCCATGCACCTGGTACAACTGTTCGGCCTGAAGGTAATACGGTTCCATATCCTGATAGCTGATAGGCCAGGCCGGTGAAATGCCGTCCGCCTGGCGCAGTTCGCGGAAGTCTTCAGGGCGCAGACGGAAAAGAGCGGCACCGAACATCTTGGTTGCGCCGCCTACAAAATAATGGGTGCCCGGCTGAAACCCTTTTTCATTCTTATCAAGCCAGATGTCTTTGGAAACGTAGCGGTTTTCCACGAATACACTGGTTGGATTCCAGTTTTCATGTTCGCGCGGCAGCCATGATCCGCGCTCCAGAATCAGAATTTTTTTACCGGATGGGGCCAGCCGGTGAGCCAGTGTCCCGCCGCCGGCACCCGATCCGATAATGATGATGTCATATTGCTGATGCGCGGTCATGATCAAGTCTCCTTTTTTGGTTTCAGAACAGGACGCCCATGTTCTGCGGTGCAGGCCCGAGTCAGCCGTTGTTCAGATTGTCGTCCGGCACGGCATTGTTAGCAAGACAGCCGCATGGATGCAGCGAATGATGATGCCGCGAATGGTTGAGTTTTGGGCAAAGCACAACGAATTCGCCTGCAAAGATTCGATGGATTTCAATGCCGGCAAGCATCCCAAGTACCGGTGCGGTGAAATAAATCCACCAGGCTGTCCAGACATGGGCTAGAACCGCCGAACCAAAGGTGCGCGCCGGGTTCATGCTGAATCCGGAAAGGGGGGCTTCAAACATGACAAACAGCGCAATCAACATGCCGGCGAAACAGCCGGTCAGCGGAGCCAGGCGGGCAGACTGGTTGACCGCCAGCACCATGGCCATAAGCAGGAATGATATGGTGAATTCTCCCAGCCAGGCTATCCCGGTTCCCCAAACGCCGGGGATCGTGACAATAAAATTTACTTCGCTACTGGCTATGACATGGTGGCCAAGGATCAGTTGGGATATCAGAACGCCGATCCCGCCGCCCACAAACTGGCCGCTAAATTAGTGACATCGCCGT